>JASGDW010000090.1:0-13363 GCA_047606965.1 Microbacterium sp. | reverse complement strand
CCGCGGCGGCGCGCCAGGCCTCGGCGAGGGAGGCGCCGGCGGCTGCCTGTGCGGTCAGCGTGGTGCTGAACGGCTCCAGAGCGTCCACGAGCGTCTTGTCGCCGACCTCGGCCTTGCCGTAGTCCCGGACGGCCTGCGATCCGGCGGCGACCCCGGCCGCGATCGTCGCGGCACCGGGGGTGCCGGCGTCGCCGAGGACGTGCGCGAGCCGGGTGAGGATGACGCCCCACAGGGCGCCGGAGGTGCCTCCCGCGCGATCCGACCAGCCGTCGGCGGCATGGGCGAGCACGGTGGCCGCGCCCGCCCCGCGTGCGGCGGCGTCTCGGCCCGCGGACAGCGCCGCGTGCGCGCCGCGCTGCATCCCGATGCCGTGGTCGCCGTCGCCCGCGATCTGGTCGATGCGGCCGAGCTCGTCGACGTGCGCGTCGATCGTGCGCACGATGGTCTCCAGAGCACGGACGACGATCTGCGCGACGGCGACCGACTCGGCGTCTCCGGGCACGATCTGCGTCGCGGGCGCCGCGGCCGTGGTCCCGGCATCCGCCTGTGCCGCGGGCGCGACCGCGCCGCGACGATAGGCCGGTGTGTCGACCGGCGTCCTCCACAGCCGCTCGAGCTCGTCGTCGGGCCAGAACAGCGTCAGCGAGGTTCCCGCCATGTCGAAGCTCGTGCAGTACTCGCCCACGTGCGGGTCTACCGCCTCCAGCCCCGCCTCGGCGAGCAGTCGGGCGATGTGACGGTAGACGACGAACATCTCCTCGTACTTGAGCGAGCCGAGCCCGTTGAGGATCGGCACCACGCGGGCGCCCGCGCCCTCGGGCGGTTCGGCCAGCAGACGTGAGACCAGCAGCTCCGCGAGGCCGTCGGCGGTGGGCACCGCGGTCTCGTCGATCCCGGGCTCGCCGTGGATGCCGAGTCCCACAGCCATGCGGCCGGCCGGCACCGTGAACAGCGGCTGCGGGGCGCCGGGAAGCGTGCATCCGGTGAAGGCGACGCCGAAGGAGCGGGTGCGGTCGTTGGCGCGGCGGGCGAGCCGCGCGACCTCGGCGAGGTCGGCGCCGGTCTCCGCCGCTGCGGCGGCGATGCGGAAGACGGTCAGGTCTCCGGCGATGCCGCGCCGCCGGTGACGCTCGCCGGGGGCGGCGCTGGAGACGTCGTCGGTGACCGTGACGGTCTCGCATGCGATGCCCTCGGCCCGCAGCCGGTCCTGGGCGGCATCGAAGTTCAGCACGTCGCCCGCGTAGTTGCCGTAGGAGAGGAAGACGCCGCCGCCGTTCTCGGCTGCTTTCGCGACGGCGAGGACCTGCTGCGCGGACGGGGAGGCGAACAGGTTGCCCATCGCGGCCCCGTGAGCGAGGCCCGGGCCGACGAGCCCGCCGAACGCCGGGTAGTGGCCCGAGCCGCCGCCGATGACGACGGCGACCTGCCCTTCCGGGGAGACGGTCGAGCGCACCACGCCACCGGGCACCCGCCGCACGTGGCGCCCGTTCGCGGCGACGAAGCCCGTGATCATCTCGTCCGCGAAGTCGGCGGGGTCGTTCCACAGCCTCGTCATCGTGCGGTGTCCTCCAGGGGCGGCGCGGTCGGCGTCGACGTGCCGCGGGTATGGGGTCGCCTTCTGGCGACCGGTCTATTTTGGCAAACCGGTTGACCAATTGCAAGCCGCTGAGGATCCCCTTCCGGTAGGTTGTGCGCATGCCCGCCTTCCCCGCCGACCGCTCTGCCGACATCGCGGCGGCGCTCGGGGCGCTCCCCAGCGGCACACCGGTGTCGGAAGTGGCCCGCCGCCTGCTCGACCTGTTCACGAGCGGCGACATCGCACCCGGCACCCGGCTGCCGCCTGAGCGTCAGCTCGCCCTCACCCTCGGCGTCGGACGGTCGGCGGTGCGCGAGGCGCTCGCCGCCCTGGAGATCCTCGGCATCGTCGACGTGCGACCGGGCTCGGGCACCTACCTCCGCGGAGCGGCGAGCGAGCTGCTGCCGCAGACGCTGCGATGGGGGCTCCTCATCGGCGAGCGGAACACGGCGGAGCTGCTCGAGCTGCGCTCGGGCCTCGAGATCTACGTCGCGCGCCTCGCCGCCGGCAGGGCCGCGGCGTCCGATGTGCAGCGGCTCGCGGACTCCCTGGAGCGGATGCGCGCCGCCGCCGATCTGAAGGCCTTCGCGCGGGCCGACCTCGACTTCCATCACGCGCTCGCCGCGGCGGCGGGGAACGCGACCCTGGTCGACCAGCTGGACGTCGTTCGATCGCTGCTGCAGGTGTACGCGGACCGCGCCGTGCAGGACGAGGCGGCGGCCCGGGTCGCTCTCGACGAGCATGAGTCGGTGTTCGCCGCCGTGCAGGCGGGGGATGAAGACGCCGCGGCATCCGCCATGGCCGTGCACATGGCCACCGCGACCGCCCGCGTCGCCACCGAGGCGGCCGGCGGGTAGCGGTCCCGGGTGCCGGGCGATGCGGACTCCTCCGCGTGCTGCGCCGATCGCCTCCGGAACGGCTCGGGCGGGTCCGGATGCCGCGTAGGCGACGAGATTCGGAGATGTCGCCGGATGCGGAGGAGTCCCCGGCATCCGGTCCGAATCTCGTGACATCTCCGAATCTCGTGACGCACCGCGTCGGGCTACCCCGCCGTGTCTGACTCTCCCGCCGCGTCCAGGCGCACCGCGCGGACGGCCATGAACTGGCGCCCCGGCAGCTCGACGCGAAGAGCGCCCGAGTGCTCGCCCGGCAGCGGCTCGACCGTCATGTCCCAGGTGTCGATCACCTCGACGCGCCACGTGCCCTCGGGCAGCACCAGGTTGCGGAACCGCGGGCGGTTGAAGCCGAAGTAGCCCACCAGCAGCGACCCCGCGGCACCGCCCCACGGCACGTCCCAGTCGCTCGGCAGCGGATCCCACACGCCCCGCGGCGCCTCCGCCTGCAGCCGTCGCAGGAACGCGATCCGCTCCGGCGACGAGCCGTGCAGCGCACCGCCCTTGGACCACCACAGCACCTCCGGGTCGTCGCCGGCGGAGGCATCCGTGGCCCCACCCGCCGAGGCCGGGAGGTAGGTCTCGCCGTGGCCGCAGTAGCCCCCGCGCACGGCCGCCTCCCAGAACCGGCGCACCATCTCCTCGCCGGTGATGTTGCCCCACCCCTGATCGATGTCGCCCTCGTAGGCGCATTCGTCGATCACGACCGGCTTGCCCCAGCGCTCCCGCCATTCGTCGGTGTTCTCGGCGGTGCGGTACACGTCGACGCGCTGCACGCTCACATGGGTGATCCACGGCTTCGAGTAGTCGTAGAACGGGCGGCAGTTGTGGATCGAGGTGAGGTGCCCGAACGCGTCCTCCTCGCCGACGATCGCCGCCAGCCGCTCCCAGTCGGACTCCTCCTTCGACCACAGCAGGTCGTACTCGTTCGCCATCGACCACCACACGTTCGCGAAGCCCGACAGGCGGCGCACCACGTAGCGCAGATAGCGGTCGTCCACGGCGGGCCCGAGGTCGGCGAAGCCCCACCGGTCGTAGGCGTGGAACAGGATGAGGTCGGCCTGGATGCCGAGGTCGCCGAGCCGGCGGATGCGCTCCTCGAGCCGGCGGAAGTGGGCGGCGTCGAAGCGCTCGAGGTCGAAGCCGCGCTCGAGCGAGCCGGGGAAGGGGAAGTCGGCGGGCTCGTTCTGGTTGTACAGGTAGGACTTGGGGAAGACGCACATGCGGATCTTCGTGAACGGCGCGGCCGCGAGGGTCTGGAGCGTCTGCTCCTGCAGCTCGGCGGGCTGATGCGTCCAGGCGTACGCCGTGGTGCCCAGCGGCAGGTGGCGCGTGCCGTCCGCGTGCCGGAAGTGGAAGCCGTCCACGTGCACCGGGCCGTGCGACCCGTCCCGCGGCCCCGCGACGGTCACGCGCCCGGTCAGTGCGTCGAGCGACCGGGCGGTGGAGCGCGTCGTGAACGTCCACTCGCCCTCGCGGTCCGCCAGCGCCCGTACGACGTACACGCCGTCGCCGTCGTAGAAGCCGCCGACGTGCACCTCGACGCCGTCGCGTGTGAACACGGCGTCCAGCTCCACGTCGACGAAAGGGTTGCCGTGGCTCGGGCCGACGATCCGCAGTTCCAGCGGCTCCCACAGCGACACCGTCCCGGGCAGCGTCAGCGTCGCGGAGCCGCGCGGCACCGAGTCGTCCTCATAGGCGGGGTCGGCCTCGATCGCCGGAGCGTAGGGTGCGCGCTCCGCGCCGTCGTCGATCTCGGCGAGCTCGGCCCAGAACCGCTCGCGCGCAGCGCCGTCGTCGAGCGACGGCACGATCGCGACGAGCGCGCCGAGCCGGCCGTCGCGGAACTGCGTGGCCATCGGCGAGGCGGCGATGCCGGGCATGAGCCGCTCCAGGACGGCGCGCGCTGCCGGGTTGTCGAGGGCCTCACCGAAGGTGGAGCGACGGTCGAACATGGGTTCCTCCGGGTGATGGGTGTCAGGAATGATCGCAAGACGTCACGGATGTCACGAAAGCCAGCGTGGAAGGTGACATTCGTGAATGTCTCGCGCCTCAGGCGTCGTCGCCCTCGGAGAGCCACGAGTGCACGACGAGGTCGCCGGCCACGGCGTAGACGCCGATGACCCGTCCGGTGAACGACTCCGTCACCTCGCTGGACAGGAACCGGCCGTCGATCTCGGCGAGGTCGACGCGGGTGCCCCCGGCCGAGGTGAAGCCCAGTCGGAACAGGTCGCTGGTGGCGACCATGCCGGTGCCCGGGCCCGGGGGGACCGAGTCGAGGTGCAGATCGACGACCGGGGACGACAGCTCCTGCGTCCAGGTCTGCTCCAGACCGCCGACGCAGGCGCGGGCGCTCACCTCGCCCGGTCGGGCCTCGAGCTCGATGCGGAAGGCCTCGTCGTAGCGCACCGCGAGGCCGCCGGCGCCCGCCGACACGTCGACGCGCACGGTCGTGGTGTTGTTCAGATGCGCCTGCCGGCGTCCGAGGAAAACCGGGCGGGCGTCGGCGAGCGTCGACCCGTCCGCGTGCAGCACCAGCGCACCCGGGCGTGCGTCTAGGTCGGCGATCTCGACCGGCAGCCGGCGTACGGCGATCCACTCCGCATCCAGGGGAGCGTCGAACCGGACCTCGACGCGGTCTCCCGGACGGGGGTTCTTCGTCACCGGCGCGATCGCGGGCCAGCCGTCCTCCCAGGTGACCGGAGTCACGAACGTCTCCCGTCCGAGCGCCGAGAAGGCCCGGGTCCCGCTGCGCGGGCGGACGCCGAGCAGCACACACAGCCACTGCCCGTCGGGGCCGACGACGAGGTCCCCGTGACCCGTGTTCTGCACCGGGCGGGGCGTCGAGCGCGCCGAGACCAGCGGATTGGCGGGCGCCGGCTCGAAGGGTCCGCCGGGCGCGTCGCCGCGGGCGATCGAGATCGCGTGGCCCCGCTCGGTGCCGCCCTCGGCGATCATGAGGTACCAGCGGCCGTCGATGCGGTAGACGTGCGGCGCCTCCGGGAACATCAGCCCGGTGCCGGACCACAGCGATCGCGGCTCCTCCAGCGCGACATGCTCTTCGAGATCCACGCGGACCTGCTGGATGCCGAGGTGCATCGGCTGGTTGGGGTCGAGCGAGCCGCTCAGCTGCAGTCCGGAGAAGGTCACGTAGGCGGTGCCCTCGTCGTCCCACACGATGTCGGGGTCGATGCCCTCGAGGCTGCCGGCGCGGTCCCGTGTCAGGATGAGATCGCCGTCGGACCAGGGCCCGGCGGCATCCGCGGCCGTGAAGTGCAGCATGCCGCGCCCCATCGCATCGGTGATCACCAGGTGGAACACCCCGTCGCGATGGCGGATCGTCGGCGCCCACGCCCCGCCGCCGGTCGGCACCGCCTCGACGCCGAGCTGTCCGGGGCGGGTGGCGACGTGGCCGACGAGCTCCCAGTCCTCGAAGTCCCGGGATCGGTGGATCGCGATGCCCGGCAGGTACTCGAAGGTCGACGTGGCGAGGTACCACTCCGGGCCGGTGGCGGCGTCCACCCGCACCACGCTCGGATCGGGGTGGAAACCCGAGATCAGCGGGTTGTACAGCGTCGTCATGATCTCTCTCTGATGCGGAGCGGATGCGGTCAGGCGCCGAGCAGGGCGCCGAGCTCTGCGGCCAGGCGCACCGCGCGCGGGTCGCCGCCGCCGGGCCATGCGCCGCGGGCGATGGTCCACGCGAAGGCGACACCCGTCTCGGGGTCGACGCAGGCGAGCGCGCCCATCGCGCCGTCATGGCCGAACGCGTGCGGGCCACCGAACATCAGCGAACCGCGCGGCTTCTGGAACACGATCGCATGGGCTCGTTCCTGCTGGCCGAGCACCTCGTCATAGCCGTGGACCTGCTGCTGTCCGATCGTGCGCACGGTGTCGTGGCTCAGCAGCGGGGCGGAGCCGCCGCACCCGGTCACGGCGTGGGCGAGCAGGCTCGCGATGCCCCGGGCCGAGCCGGTGCCGGAGCCGGAGGCCAGGCCGAACCGCCAGCTGCGCTCGTCGTTCGCCATGTCGACCGCCTCGCCGGGGGACGCGAACACGAGCGGCATCAGCGGAGACCCGTGCGCGGGCGCGGGAGCGGCCGGGGGGATCATCGGGAGCACGTCCACCCGCCGGCGGTCGTGCTCCGGCGGAAGCCCGAGATAGAAGTCGATCCCGCGCGGCGCGCGGATCTCCTGTTCGTAGAACGCGTTCACGGTGAGACCCGTGATCCGGAAGATCAGCTCGGATGCCAGCGGTGCGATCGTGAGGGCGTGGTAGCCGAAGGCGCTACCGGGATGCCACAGCGGGGTGGAGGCCGCGAGCCGATGGGCGGCGGCGTGGTCGTCGAGGATCTCGTCCCAGGCGAGGGGCGGGTCGGCCTGGGGCAGCCCCGCCTGGTGCGACAGCAGCTGCCGCACCGTGACGTCCTGCTTGCCGTGGGCGGAGAACTCCGGCCAGTGGCGGGCGACGCGCTCGTCGAGGTCGAGCAGACCCCGTTCCACGAGCAGCCCGATCGAGACCCCGATCGTGTTCTTGGTGACGGAATAGGGCACGATGACCGAGTCCGCGTCCAGGTGCGGTCCGCCCCACGCGTCCAGAACCGGTTCGCCGGCGTGGAACGCGGCGACCTGGAAGGACAGGTCGGGATCGGCGGCGAGGTGGCTCTCCAGCCGGGCGACGATCTCGTCCAGGCGCGGGTCGGCGGCGCCCCGCAGGCGGGGGCCGTCGACGGCGTCCATCAGATCTCCCATTCGAGCGACAGCGGCAGGTCGGCCACCGAGGATCCCGCCCGCAGCGTGTACCGGCCGGGCTCGACGACCCACCCGCTCGCCCAGTGCGCCAGCCGTCGGGCCGGGACCCGGATCTCCGCGGTGACGGTCTCGCCCGCCGCGGCGTGCACCGTGGCGAAGCCGACGAGCCAACGGGCGGGGCGCTCCACCGCGCTGTCGTGACGCTCCGCGTACACCTGCACGACCTGCTTGCCGGCACGGGCACCCGAGTTGGCCAGGGTCACCTCGATCGCGTCGCCCACGCGGGATGCCGCGCCCCACGACCAGGTGGTGTAGCCGAGCCCGTGACCGAACGCGAATGCGGGCGGGGTCTGCTGCCGCAGCCATGCGCGGTACCCGATGTGGATGCCCTCCTCGTAGCGCAGGACGCCGTCATGCGGCGTCACGTCGCGCACGGGCACATCGGCGAGCGCCGCGGGCCAGGTGGTGGGGAGCCGCCCGCCGGGCTCGGCGGTGCCGGTCAGCACGTCGGCCAGGGCTGCACCGGACTCCTGCCCGCCGAAGTACCCCTGCACGACCGCGGGCACCTCGTCGGCCCAGGGGAGCGCGACGGGCGCGCCCGCGTTGACGACCACGATCGTGCGCGGGTTCGCCGCGATGACGGCGCGCACCAGATCGTCCTGCCGGCCGGGCAGGTCGAGGCTCTCGCGGTCGTAGCCCTCCGACTCCACCTTCGCGTTGGTGCCGACCACCACGACGGCGACATCGCTTCCGGCTGCGGCCTCGGCCGCGCGCGCGATGAGCACGTCGTCCGGGGTGCGCTCGGGCGCGATGCCCAGCGTCGCCGACAGCGCGCCGGCGAGGGCGCCTGCGTCGGCCGGAGTGAACACGACGTTCACGTCGATCGGCCGGCCCGCCTCGACCGGGATCGTCGCGGTGAGCGACGGCGGGTTGAGGAAGGCGGCGCCCAGGTCGGTCCCGGTCAGCACCGGGACGTCGTCGAGGACGACCTCGCCGTCGACGGACAGGACGCCGGCGTGGGCGCCGGCGAAGCCCAGCTCGATCTCCCCGCTGACCTCGGGGGTGTACCGGGTCGCGAACTCGACGGTGCGGCTGGCGGCGATCGGGGCGTCGCCGCCGAACCAGACGAGGGCCGTCGATCGGCGGTCCTCGGCGAACAGCTCCGCCCCGTCGTCGCCGCGGAACGTCACCCGCACGCCGGGCTCGCCGGTCACCGGGTTCACGATCTGCGCGAGCGGGAGCTCGGACACGCCCTCCTGGACGACGGCGCCGATCTCGTACCGGACGCGGTCCTCGCCGAGCGCGGCGCGCAGGCCGTCGACCGGGGTGACGACGTGCTCGGGCAGCACGGTGGCGCTGCCGCCGCCCTGGGTCCGTGCGTCGCGGGCGTTCTGGCCGATGACGGCGACCGAGCCCAGCGAGGCGGCGTCCAGCGGCAGGATGCCGTCGTTGCGCAGCAGCACGGTGCCGGCGACGGCCGCCTCGCGGGCGAAGGCGGGCCCGTCCACGGGGGCCGGCTCGCGCGGCGCGGTGCCCTCCAGCGCACCGACGCGCTCGGCCAGCAGCAGCAGCCGCAGCACCTTTCGGTCCAGGTCGGCCTCTGCCACCCGCCCGTCGCGGACCGCCTCCGCCAGCTCGCGCCACGCCGGCGCGGGGCCGGGCATGGCGAGGTCCTGGGCGGCGGTCGCCGCATCCAGCGAGCGCACCGCGGTCCAGTCGCTGATGACGACGCCGTCGAATCCCCACTCGCTGTTCAGCGGCGTCTCGAGCAGGTCGTTCTCGGTCATGGTGACGCCGTCGACCGAGTTGTAGGCGCTCATGACCGCCCAGGCGCCCGCCTCGACGGCCCGTTCGAAGGGCGCGAGGTAGAGCTCGCGCAGCGTCCGCTCGTCGACCTGCACGTCCACGGTGAACCGGTCCGTCTCGGAGTCGTTGGCCACGTAGTGCTTGGGCGTCGCGGCCACTCCGTTGTCCTGCAGCCCCCGCACGTAGGCGGCGGCGAGCTCGGCGGACAGCTCCGGGTCCTCGCTGAAGCATTCGAAGTGACGTCCGCCGAGCGGGGAGCGATGGAGGTTGATGGTCGGTCCGAGCACGACGTCGACGCCTTTGCGTCGCGCTTCCGCCGCCGCCGCGGCGCCGTAGCGGTAGGCGAGCTGCGCGTCCCAGGACGCCGCCAACGCCGAGCCCGACGGCAGGTTCAGCGAGGGATCGCGCTCGTCCCAGCGCGGACCGCGGACGCCCGCCGGGCCGTCGGAGAGCGTCATGGCCCGCACGCCGATCTCCGGAAGCGGCACCGTCGTCCAGAAGTCGGCGCCCTGCACGAACGCGGCCTTCTGCTCCAGCGAGAGGCGATCCAGCAGCGGCCGCAGGTGCTCGGCGGGCAGGGGGGCGGGGGTATCGATCGACATGGGGGATCCTTCGGCGTCCGGGTCAGGCCTGTGCGGCGGCGAGGGCGCGGCGCTGTTGGCGGCGCTGGCTCTGGGTGTCGGGGTCGGGGACGGGAGCGGCCAGGAACAGGCGCTGGGTGTAGGGGTGCTGCGGGTGCGAGGTGACCTGGTCGCCGTCGCCGGTCTCCACGAGCTCGCCGCGATACATCACGGCCACGCGGTGGCTGATGTGACGGACGACGGCGAGGTCGTGGGTGATGAACAGATAGGCGACGCCGGTGCGTTCCTGGATCTCGATGAACAGGTCGAGCACGCGTGCCTGGGTCGACAGGTCGAGGGCGGAGACCGGCTCGTCGCACACGATGAGCCGGGGGTCCAGGGCCAGGGCGCGGGCGATCGCGACGCGTTGGCGCTGTCCGCCGGAGAACTCGCGGGGCAGGCGGGAGCGGGCGTCCGCGGGAAGGCCGACCCGGTCCAGCAGCTCGCGCACCCGGCCGGTGGCCTCCTTCTTGCCCGTGCCGCGGGCGGTGAGCGGCTCGGCGAGGATCTGCTCGATCGTCATCGACGGGTTCAGCGATGAATACGGGTCCTGGAAGACCACCTGGATGTCGTCGCTGAGCTGTCGCCGCGCCGACCGGTGCAGGTGGGAGATGTCCTTGCCGTCGAAGTGGATGCTGCCGCCGGAGACCGGTGCCAGACCCAGCACGGCCCGGCCCAGCGTGGTCTTGCCCGAGCCGGACTCGCCGACCAGGCCCACCGTCTCCCCCGGCCGGATGTCGAGGGACACACCCTGCAGCGCCCGGAACGGCTTGGCGCGGAAGCCCTTTGCGGGGTATTCGACGACGAGGTCGTCGATGGTGAGGAGCGGGGTGCTCATGAGCGTCCTCCTTCGGCCGTGGCCGCCAGCGGCGGCCGGGCGGGACCCTCGTCGAGGATCGCGTCCAGCAGCGAACGGGTGTAGGCATGGGCGGGGTCGGTGAGGATCGTGCGCACCGGGCCCTGCTCGACGAACAGGCCCTGCTGCATGACCGTCACCCGGTCGCACAGGTCCGCGACCACACCGAAGTTGTGGGTGACCAGCAGCATCGCCATCTTCCGCTCCGACTGCAGATCGCGCAGCAGGTCGAGCACCTCGGCCTGCACGGTGACGTCGAGCGCGGTGGTCGGCTCGTCCGCGATGATCAGGTCCGGGTCGGTGGACACCGCCCCGGCGATCAGCACGCGCTGTGCCATCCCGCCGGACACCTCGAACGGGTAGGCGTCGAAGGTGCGCTTCGGGTTCGGGATGCCGACCCGCTCCAGCAGCGCGAGCGAGCGCTCGGTCGCGTCCTTCTTCGACAGGCCGAGGTTCTTGCGCAGCGGCTCGACCAGCTGGCTGCCGATCCGGAACGACGGGTCGAGGTTCGACATCGGCTCCTGGGGGATGTAGGCGATGCGCTTGCCGCGGATGCCCTTGTAGCTGCGCTCCGGTGCGTCGGCCAGCTCGGCGCCCTCGTAGCGGATGCTCCCCGCGGTGACGCGACCTCCGCGCGGCAGCAGACCCAGCACCGCGAACGCGGTCTGCGTCTTGCCCGAGCCGGACTCGCCGATCAGGCCGTGCACCTCGCCCTGACGGATGTCGAGGCTCACGCCGTGGACGACCTCGATCTGCGAGCCGTCGGCCTGGTCGTAGGCGACCCGCAGGTCGCGCACCTCCAGGACGTCGACCCCCGCGAGCTTCGCCGTGTGCGCGTCGTCCGGGTGCACGATCGTCGCCTCCCCGGCCGGCGGCAGCGGCTCGTCGAGCTCGAGCGCGGCCGCATCGCCGCCGCTCAGGCTCACGCTCGTGGTCACCGCCGCGATCGAACCCGTCGCCGTGGTCACGGCCCGACGGCGTCGCCGGCGCACCACCACCGTGCGCTCCAGCTCGTCACGCATCGTGTTCGACAGCAGCACCAGCGCCACGCAGGTCAGGCCGATCGCGAGCGAGGGCCACAGCATGAGCCACGGCTGCTTGTAGATCGCCTGGAAGGCGTCGTTGAGCATCGAGCCCCAGGTCGGCACGCTCGAGTCGCCGAGGCCCAGGAACTCCAGGCCGGATTGGACGGCGATGGCGATGCCGGCGACCATCGCGGACTGCACGACGATCGGCGCGCGCACCACCAGCAGCACGTGCCGGCCGATGATGCGCACATCGCTCAGACCCGACACCCGCGCCGCGTCGACGTACAGCTCGCCGCGCACCGCCGTCACGGCCGCGTAGACGAGGCGGAAGTACGCGGGCGAGAGGAGCAGGCCGAACACGAGCATCGCGAGCCAGACGCTCGGGCCGAGGATCGTGCGCGCGGCCAGCAGGATGATGATGCCCGGCATCGCCATGACGAGGGAGGCGATCCAGGAGCTGGCCGCGTCGAACCAGCCGCGGTAGTAGCCGGCGACGAGGCCGGCGACGACGCCGATGACCAGGGCGACGAGCACGGCGAGCGCTGCGGCGAAGATCGTGGTCTGGGTCGCGGCGAGCAGGCGCGAGAACACGTCGCGGCCCGCGCTGTCGGCGCCCAGCCAGTTCGTGCTGCTGGGATCGGCGAGCACGCTCTGCAGCGAGGCGACGTTGGGGTCCTGCGGCGTGATGAACGGGCCGATGATCGCGATCACCACGACGAGCGCGAGGAAGATCAACGCGGCGAACCCGACCGGGCGACGGACCAGGCGACGCAGCAGCGACGACCGCACGGGCGGTGTGGGCACGGTCTGGGGAGGGGCGATAGCGGTCATGAGAGGCGGACCTTGGGGTTGAGGGCGGCCTGGGCCAGGTCGATGAGGAGGTTGACGATCACGACGATGATCGCGGTCGCGATGACGACGCCCATGACGACGGGGATGTCGCCCTGGGTCGTCGCCGACACGGCGAGCTGTCCGACGCCGGGCAGGCCGAAGACCTGCTCCACGATGACGGCGCCGCCGAGGAGGCCGACGAACTGCACCGCGAGGACGGCGAGAGCCGGTCCGCCCGCGTTGCGCAGCACGTGCTTGTACACGACGCTGTTCGCGCCGATGCCGCGGGCGCGGAGCGTGCGCACGTAGTCGCGTGAGAGGGCGTCGAGCACCGAGCCGCGCACCTGCTGCGCGACGCCCGCGATCGCGCCGATCGACAGGGCGGTGATCGGGAGCGTGACGCTCGTGACCCAGCCGCCGAACGATGTGGTGATCGGAACGTAGCCGGTGGCCTTGAACCAGTGCAGGTTGACGGCGAACAGGAGCACGAGGACGAGCGCGATCAGGAAGCCCGGCACGGCGAAGCCGACGACCGAGATGACCTGGACGACGCTGTCGATCCAGCCGCCGCGGCGGGCGGCGAGCACGCCGAGCACCACCGCGATGACGGCCGAGACGAGGGTGGCGCCGATCACGATCGAGAGCGTGACCGCGAGGCGGCCGGAGACGCTCACCGTGACGTACTGGCTCGAGAACCACGAGCGGCCGAAGTCGCCGGTGGCGGCGGCGGTCAGCCAGTCCCAGTACTGCACGAGGACGGGCCGGTCCAGGCCGAGCTCGGTCGCCTTCTGGGCGACGGTGTCCGCGGTGGCGGACTCGCCCAGGATGCGGCGCGCGATGTCGCCGCTGCCGGCGTAGAGCAGCAGGAACGCGGCGAAGGAGATCACGAGGATCATGACGACGCCGCTGACGACCCGGCGCACGATGAAGGCAAGCATTCAAGACTCCCGGTGATGTCGTGGGGGCCGGGCGGGGGCGGGCCGCACGAACGGGGGGTGTGTT
>JASGDW010000089.1:0-5014 GCA_047606965.1 Microbacterium sp. | reverse complement strand
GCGTAGGGCACGGCGACGCCGCGAACCCGCCACGGCGGTGCTCCTCGCGGCCGAAGGGGACGCGCGGTGGTAGCCTGGTCGGGTGCGGTTCGCTCGTCTTCTCCTTAGCGGCCGCGACGGGTGCTGATTCCAAGCCTGACTCGTCGCGGAGTTCGTCGCGGGCTTGAACCCCCCTCTCACGGAGACCCACAGACATGAGCATCGCTGCATCCGACATCCCCGAGCGTCCGCGCACCCTGGCAGAGAAGGTCTGGGAGGACCACCTCGTCGTCAAGGGCGAGAACGGCGAGCCCGACCTCGTCTACATCGATCTGCACCTGGTGCACGAGGTCACCAGCCCGCAGGCGTTCGACGGGCTGCGCGCCGAGGGCAGGCCGGTCCGCCGGCTCGACCTGACGATCGCCACCGAGGACCACAACACCCCGACCCTCGACATCGACAAGCCGATCGCCGATCTGACCAGCCGCACCCAGATCGAGACGCTGCGCCGCAACGCCGCGGAGTTCGGCGTGCGCATCCACTCGCTGGGCGACAGGGAGCAGGGCATCGTCCACGTCGTCGGCCCGCAGCTGGGCCTGACGATGCCGGGCATCACGGTCGTGTGCGGCGACAGCCACACCTCCACCCACGGCGCCTTCGGGGCGATGGCCTTCGGCATCGGCACGAGCGAGGTCGAGCACGTGCTGGCGACGCAGACGCTGCCGCTGAAACCCTTCAAGACCATGGCGATCACCGTCGAGGGGACGCTGCGGCCCGGCGTCACCGCCAAGGACATCGTGCTGGCCGTCATCGCCAAGATCGGCACGAACGGCGGCCAGGGGTACGTGCTCGAGTTCCGCGGCAGCGCCATCCGCGCGCTGTCGATGGAGGGGCGCATGACGATCTGCAACATGTCGATCGAGGCGGGCGCTCGCGCGGGCATGGTCGCCCCCGACGAGACGACGTTCGCGTACGTGAAGGGCAGGCCGCACGCCCCGCAGGGGCAGGCGTGGGAGGACGCGGTCGCCCACTGGCGGACGCTGCCCAGCGACGAGGGCGCCGTCTACGACGCCGAGGTCTTCCTGGACGCGGACACGCTGGAGCCGTTCGTCACCTGGGGCACCAACCCCGGCCAGGGCGTGTCGCTGAGCGACGTCGTGCCCTCGCCGGACGACTTCGCCGACGCGAACGACAGAGTCGCGGCGCAGCGCGCGCTGGAGTACATGGACCTCGTCCCCGGCACGCCGCTGAAGGACGTGCCGGTGGACGCCGTCTTCATGGGCTCCTGCACGAACAGCCGCATCGAGGACCTGCGCGCCTTCGCCTCCGTCGTGAAAGGCCGCACGAAGGCCGAGAACGTCCGGGTGATGGTTGTGCCGGGCTCGGCGCGGGTGCGCCTGGAGGCCGAGGCCGAGGGCCTGGACAAGGTCTTCACCGACTTCGGCGCGGAATGGCGCTTCGCCGGCTGCTCGATGTGCCTGGGCATGAACCCCGACCAGCTCGCGCCGGGGGAGCGCTGCGCCTCGACGAGCAACCGCAACTTCGAGGGTCGCCAGGGCAAGGGCGGCCGCACCCACCTGGTCTCCCCGCTCGTCGCCGCGGCGACCGCGGTGCGCGGCACGCTGTCGAGCCCGAGCGACCTGGAGCCGACGGATCCGCACATCCTCAGCTCGGCCGACGAGAAGGTCGAGGCCTGACATGGAGAAGTTCACGACCCACACCGGCGTCGCCGTGCCACTGCGCCGCTCGGCCGTCGACACGGACCAGATCATCCCCGCCGTCTACCTCAAGCGCGTCACCAAGACCGGCTTCGAGGACGCCCTGTTCGCCAGCTGGCGGCAGGACCCCGACTTCGTGCTGAACCAGCCCGCCTACCGGTCCGGATCCGTGCTGGTCGCCGGCCCCGACTTCGGCACTGGCTCCAGCCGCGAGCACGCCGTATGGGCGCTGCGGGACTACGGGTTCACGGCGGTGCTCAGCCCTCGGTTCGCCGACATCTTCCGGGGGAACGCGGGCAAGCAGGGCCTGCTGGCCGGCGTCATCGAGGAGAGCGACCTGGAGGCGCTGTGGGCGGCCATCGAGGCGCGGCCGGGCGTCGAGATCACGGTCGACCTCGGGGCGCGAGAAGCGCGGCTGGGCGGGCTGCGGGTCGGTTTCGAGATCGACGATTACACTAGGTGGCGGCTGCTGGAGGGGCTCGACGACATCGGGCTGACACTCCGGAACGAAGACAAGATCGCCGCCTACGAGGCGCGACGAGAATCCTGGAAGCCGCGGACGCTACCCGTCCCTCCGCTCCCCGCACAGTGAGGCAAGCCCCGATGACACTCCTCGACGAAACCGGCACCGCAACGGGCAAGAAGGGTTCCGAGGGGGAGGTGCTGGCGATCCGGGGCGGCCGGGCGCTGTCGGGAACCGTCGAGGTCAAAGGCGCGAAGAACCTCGTCACGAAGGCGATGGTGGCGGCTCTGCTCGGTGAGGAGCCGAGCGTGCTGCGCGACGTGCCCGACATCAGCGACGTCGCCGTGGTCCGCTCCCTCCTGGAGGTGCACGGCGTGCGCGTCGAGGAGGGGCCGGAGCCCGGCGCGCTGCGGCTGGACCCGAGCGAGGTCGAGTCGGCGCACTTCGAGGAGATCGACGCGCACGCGGGCGCCTCCCGCATCCCGATCCTTTTCTGCGGACCGCTGCTGCATCGGCTCGGCCAGGCGTTCATCCCCGATCTCGGCGGATGCCGCATCGGCGACCGTCCGATCGACTTCCACCTCGACGCGCTCCGAAAGTTCGGCGCGGTCGTCGAGAAGCAGCCCAGCGGCATCCGCCTGTCCGCGCCGAACGGGCTGCGCGGTGCGAACATCCACCTGCCCTACCCCAGCGTGGGGGCGACCGAGCAGGTGCTGCTGACCGCGGTGCGCGCGACCGGCACAACCGAGTTGCGCAACGCCGCCATCGAGCCCGAGATCATGGACCTCATCGGGGTGCTGCAGAAGATGGGCGCCATCATCTCCTACGAGCCGAACCGCGTGATCGTCATCGAGGGTGTGGCAGGGCTGCGCGGCTACGACCACCGCGCCATCTTCGATCGCAACGAGGCCGCCAGCTGGGCGTGCGCCGCGCTGGCCACCGACGGCGAGATCTTCGTCGGCGGCGCGCGGCAGCAGGAGATGCTCACGTTCCTGAACGTGGTGCGCAAGGTCGGCGGCGACTTCGACGTGCGCGAGGAGGGCATCCTGTTCGGCCGCGGCGGCCGGCTGCGCGGCGTGACCGTCGAGACCGACGTGCACCCCGGGTTCATGACCGACTGGCAGCAGCCGCTGATCGTCGCGCTCACGCAGGCCCACGGCCGCTCGATCGTGCACGAGACGGTGTATGAGAACCGCTTCGGCTTCACCGACGCGCTCGTGAAGATGGGCGCAAGGATCCAGGTCTACCGCAACGGGCTGCAGGAGGGCCCGCGCCGGGTGCCGCGCCGATCGCTCGAGCAGGCCGCGGTCATCGAAGGCCCGACGCCGCTGGCGGCGGCCGACATCACCGTGCCCGACCTGCGCGGCGGCTACAGCCACGTCATCGCGGCCCTCACGGCGTCCGGCGTGTCGACGGTGCGCAACATCGGCATCATCCGCCGCGGCTACGCCGACTTCCTCGACAAGCTGTCCGGGCTCGGCGCCGACTTCGACGTGATCGGCTGATGGGGCAGCGGCTGCGCACACGGCTCGTGGATCGCGAGAAGTCGCGGCCGAGCCTGTTCTGGCTGCTCGGCGGCATCATCGTGCCGGTGCTCGGCATCTTCGTGAAGATCGAGATCCTCGGCGAGGAGAACCTCCCGGAGGAGGGTCCTTTCGTGCTCGCCCCCAACCACCACAGCGAGATCGATCCGCTGATCGTCGCGGCCGCGGTGTGGCGGCTGGGGCGCGCGCCCCGCTTCATGGCGAAGGAGAGCCTGTTCCGGGTCCCGGTGCTCGGGCCGGCGATGCGCGGCACCGGCATGGTCCCGGTGGCACGGGCGAGCTCCTCGGTCGCGGCCAAGCAGACGCTCGACACGGCCACGCAGCTGGCCCGCAGCGGCGCGGGGGTGATCGTCTATCCGGAGGGCACGCTGACCCGCGACCCCGACCTGTGGCCGATGCGCGGCAAGACGGGCGCGGCGCGGCTGGCGCTGCTCGGCGACCTCCCGCTGATCCCGGTCGCCCAGTGGGGGGCGCAGGAGGTGTTCCCCCGTTACGGCCGGATGCGGTTCTGGCCGCTTCGCAAGCCGGTCCGGGTCCTCGTCGGCGCACCGCTCGACATCGCCGAGGAGCGGGCCCAGGCCAGCCTGGCCTCGGTGCAGGCCCGGGTCACGGCCCGTCTGATGGACCGCATCGCCGAGCTGCTCGCACAGCTGCGCGGCGTCCCCGCCCCGGTCGAGCGGTGGAACCCGCACGACCACGGTCAGAAGGAGACGGGGCGCCTTGAGCCGGAACGCTGACGCCGCCCGCCCCCGGGTCGCGGTGCTCGGCGCCGGGAGCTGGGGGACGACGTTCGGCAAGATCCTCGCCGACGGCGGCGCGGAGGTCGTGATGTGGGCTCGCCGTCCCGAGCTCGCGGGGGAGATCCGCACCGCCCGGCGCAACAGCGCCTACCTGCCCGGCATCAACCTGCCGAAGGGGATGACCGCCACCGCCGACCTCGCCGCGGCGGTCGACGGCGCCGAGCAGATCTACCTGTCGGTGCCGAGCCAGGCCCTGCGGGAGAACCTCACGGTCCTGCGCCCGCTCCTGGTCGGCACCGAGGTCCCGATCGTCTCGCTCATGAAGGGCGTCGAGAAGCGCACCGGCCTGCGCATGAGCGAGGTCATCGAGCAGGAGCTCGTCTGCGACCCCGACCGCATCGCGGCGGCCAGCGGCCCGAACCTGGCGCTGGAGATCGCGCAGGAGCAGCCCACCGCCGCCGTCATCGCCTCCACGAGCCTGGCCACCGCCGAGGCGGTCGCGCGCCGGGCGCGCAACGGCTACTTCCGCACTTTCGTGAACACCGACGTCATCGGCACCGAGTTCGGCGG
>JASGDW010000088.1:0-14579 GCA_047606965.1 Microbacterium sp. | reverse complement strand
GTCGAAGCTCGCGCCGCGCGGCGGCCGCACGACGATCTGCCCGCCCGAGAGCCCCTTGCCGACGTAGTCGTTGGAGTCTCCTTCCAGACGCAGCGTGATGCCGGCCGGCATGAACGCGCCGAACGACTGGCCCGCCGATCCGGTGAGGCGGACCTCGATCGACCCGGACGGCAGTCCGTTCACGCCGTGCGCCTTCGTGACCCGGTTGCCCAGCAGCGTGCCCACCGCGCGCGCGGTGTTGCGCACGGGCAGGTCGATGCTCACATGGCCGCCGTGGGCGATGACGTCCTGGGCGCGCTCGATCAGCTGCACGTCGAAGTGCTCGTCGAGCTCGTGGTCCTGGCCGCGCATGTTGCGACGGGGCTCGTCGTCCGCGAACCTCGGCCCATCCAGCACCGGGCTGAGGTCCAGTCCGCTCGCCTTCCAGTGCTCGATGGCCGGGTCGGCGTCGATGAACTCGGCGTGGCCGACGGCCTCGTCGATCGACCGGAAGCCGAGCTCGGCGAGGTACTCGCGCACCTCCTCCGCGATGAACTCCATGAAGGTGACGACGAACTCGGGCTTGCCGCTGAAGCGCGAGCGCAGCACGGGGTTCTGCGTCGCGACCCCCACCGGGCACGTGTCGAGGTGGCAGACGCGCATCATGACGCAGCCCTCGACCACCAGGGCGGTCGTGGCGAAGCCGAACTCCTCGGCGCCCAGCAGCGCCGCGATGACGACGTCACGGCCGGTCTTGAGCTGCCCGTCCGCCTGCACCACGACCCGGTCGCGCATGCCGTTGAGCATGAGGGTCTGCTGGGTCTCGGCCAGCCCCAGCTCCCAGGGCGTGCCGGCGTGCTTGAGGGAGTTCAGCGGGCTCGCGCCGGTGCCGCCGTCGGAGCCGGAGACGAGGATGACGTCGGCGAGGGCCTTGGCGGTGCCGGCCGCGACCGCGCCGATGCCGGACTGGCTCACGAGCTTGACGTGCACGCGGGCGGACGGGTTGGCGCGCTTCAGGTCGAAGATGAGCTGCTTGAGGTCTTCGATCGAGTAGATGTCGTGGTGCGGCGGGGGCGAGATCAGCCCGACGCCGGCCGTGCCGCCGCGGGTGCGCGCGATCCACGGATACACCTTCCCCGGCGGCAGCTGACCGCCCTCGCCGGGCTTCGCGCCCTGGGCGAGCTTGATCTGGATGTCGTCGGCGTTGCTCAGGTACATGCTCGTCACGCCGAACCGGCCCGAGGCGACCTGCTTGATCGCGCTGCGCCGTTGCGGGTCGAGGAGCCGCTCCAGATCCTCGCCGCCCTCTCCCGTGTTCGACTTCCCGCCGATGCGGTTCATCGCGATCGCGAGCGTCTCGTGCGCCTCCTTGGAGATGGAGCCGTAGCTCATCGCGCCGGTGGAGAACCGCTTCACGATGGACGAGACGGGCTCGACCTCGTCGAGCGGCACACGCGGGCGCAGGCCCGTGCGCAGCCGGAACATGCCGCGCAGCGTCTTCAGCTCCGCCGACTGGTCGTCCACGAGCTTGGTGTACTCGCGGAAGATGTCGTAGCGGCGGTTGCGCGTCGAGTGCTGCAGCCGGAACACCGTGTCGGGGTTGAACAGGTGCGGGGCGCCGTCGCGACGCCACTGGTACTCGCCGCCGGTCCACAGCCGCTCGTGGGCGCGCGCCGCCTCGTCCTCCGGGTAGGCGAAGGCGTGACGGGCCGCGTTCTCGGCCGCGATGACGTCGAGCCCGATGCCGCCGAGCTTGCTCCCGGTGCCGGTGAAGTACGTGTCCACCAGCTCCTGAGACAGGCCCACCGCCTCGAACACCTGCGCACCCGCGTAGGAGGAGATCGTCGAGATGCCCATCTTCGACATGATCTTCAGCACGCCCTTGCCGAGCGCGTAGATCAGGTTCTTGACGGCCTTCTCCGGCGAGACGCCGGTGATGAAGCCGGCGCGCACGAGGTACTCGACGGTCTCCATGGCCAGGTAGGGGTTCACCGCCGAGGCGCCGAAGCCCATCAGCGTGGCGACGTGGTGCACCTCGCGCACGTCACCGGCCTCGACGACGAGGCCGACCTTCATGCGCGTCTCCTTGCGGATGAGGTGGTGGTGCACGGCGGAGATCATCAGCAGCGACGGGATCGGCGCGAGGTCCTTGTTCGAGTCGCGGTCGCTGAGCACGATGAACTCCGTGCCGTCCTCGATGGCGCGGTCGGCCTCGGCGCACATCTGCGCCAGGCGCTTCTGCATCCCCTTGTGCCCGCCCTCGACGCGATACAGGCCGCGGATCGTCACCGCGGTGCGACCGGGCAGGGCGGTGTCGATGTGCTGGATCTTCGCCAGCTCGTCGTTGTCGATGACCGGGAAGTCGAGCGTGACCGCGCGGGCGTGGCCGGGACCCCAGCTGAGCAGGTTCGCCTCCGGGCCCAGGCCCAGCGACAACGAGGTGACGACCTCTTCCCGGATCGAGTCCAGCGGCGGGTTGGTCACCTGCGCGAACTGCTGCACGAAGTAGTCGAACAGCAGACGGGGACGGTCGCTGAGCACCGCGACCGGGGTGTCGCTGCCCATCGCGCCGAGCGGCTCGGCGCCGTTCTGCCCCATCGGGGTCAGCAGGATCCGCACCTCCTCCTCGGTGTACCCGAAGGTGCGCTGACGGCGCGTGATCGAGGCGATCGGATGCACGATGTGCTCGCGCTCGGGCAGGTCGGACAGGCGCACGCGACCGGCGTCGAGCCATTCCTGCCACGGGTGCAGCTCGGCGAGCTCGCGCTTGATCTCCTCGTCCTCGATGATGCGCCCGGCGGCGGTGTCGACGAGGAACATGCGCCCCGGCTGCAGACGTCCGCGGCGCTTGATGCGCTCGGGCTCGAAGTCGAGCACGCCGGTCTCGCTGCCGATGACGACCAGACCGTCCGTCGTCTCGGTCCAGCGGCCCGGTCGCAGGCCGTTGCGGTCCAGGGTCGCGCCGACGACCGTGCCGTCCGTGAAGATGAGGGCGGCCGGGCCGTCCCACTGCTCCATCTGCATCGAGTGGTACTCGTAGAAGGCGCGCAGCTTCGGGTCGACCTCGGCCTGCTTCTCGTAGGCCTCGGGGACCATCATCATGACGGCGTGGGGCAGGCTGCGCCCGGTCAGGCTCAGCAGCTCCAGCACCTCGTCGAAGGATGCCGAGTCGCTCGCGCCCTCGGTGCAGATCGGCAGCAGCGGGCGGATGTCGCCGAGCAGCTCCGACTCCAGCTGCGACTGGCGTGCCCGCATCCAGTTGCGGTTGCCGTTGACGGTGTTGATCTCGCCGTTGTGGGCGAGCATGCGCAACGGCTGCGCGAGCGGCCATGACGGGAACGTGTTGGTCGAGTACCGCGAGTGCACGACGGCGAGCTCGGAGGCGAACCGCTCGTCCTGCAGGTCGGGGTAGAACGGCTCCAGTTGGAGGGTCGTGACCATGCCCTTGTACCCGAGGGTGCGCGCCGACAGCGACACGAAGTAGGCACCGGCCTCGCGACGTGCGCGCTTGCGCAGCCGGTAGACGCGACGGTCCAGGGCGATGCCGCTCAGCGCCGGGGCGTCTGCGGCGGCGGGACGGGACACGAACAGCTGCTCGAACGCGGGCCGCGCCTCGTAGGCGAGCTTGCCGAGGTGCTCATCCGCGGTGGGCACCTCGCGCCAGCCGAGCACGACGAGGTTCTCCCCAGCGGCGATCTGCGCGATCTGCTCCTTGATCGCGGCGCGCTGGTCCTCGTCGCGGGGAAGGAACGCCAGGCCCGCGGCGTACTCCCCCACCGGGGGCAGGTCGAAGTCGACGACGGCGCGCAGGAACGCGTCCGGCATCTGGGTGAGGATGCCGGCGCCGTCGCCGGTGCCCGCGTCCGATCCGATCGCGCCACGGTGCTCGAGGTTGCGCAGAGCCGTGAGCGCGAGGTCGATGATGTCGTGGCCCGGCTCGCCGCGCAACGTCGCCACCATGGCGAGACCGCAGGCGTCCTTCTCGTACGCGGGGTCGTACATCCCCTGCTTGCTCGGGAAGGAGCCGAGGGGGTCGGCGCTGTAACGGGGACTCGATGCCATAGGTACCGTCCTCACAGTGGGTGCTGGATCTAGGGACGACTCTGGCCCGGTTGTTATTTCGCTGGTACTCCGCTTGTGGCTTGTCCCTCGGCGACCACGGTCGTGGGCGGTTCGCTGATGTCCACGAAGTCGTCGGTCTCCTGTGATTGTACAGGCGCTTCGCTCTCCGGTCCGCGCCCGGGACGATAGGCCGAGGGCTCCAGGCCGGGGTGCCGTCGCTTCTGCACGATCACGATGACGAGGCCCAGGATCACGCCGCCGATCGCGGCCCAGACGTTGGTGCGCAGGCCGAGGATGACGTCGCTGGGGTCGATGCGGATGGACTCCCACACGATGCGTCCGGCGCTGTACCAGATCAGGTACAGGCCGAGCAGGCGACCCCACTGCAGGGTCAGGCGCCTGCCGACCCACAGCAGCACGGCCGCGCCGAGCAGGTTCCAGACGACCTCGTAGAGGAAGGTGGGCTGGAACAGGGTGTCATCGGGCAGCCCGGGAGGGAACGCCGCGTTGTCGGAGTCGATCTCCAGCCCCCACCAGCCGTCCGTGGGCTGCCCGAAAAGCTCCTGGTTGAAGTAGTTGCCGAACCGGCCGATGGCCTGCGCGATGATCAGGCCCGGGGCGAGGGCGTCGGCGAAGCTCGAGAAGCGGATGCCGGTCCAGCGGCATCCGATCAGCGAGCCGATCGCCCCCCCGATGAGGGCGCCGTAGATCGCGATGCCGCCCTCCCAGATGTAGAGGGCGGTCCACGGGTCGGCACCCGCTCCGAAGTAGAAGCCCCAGTGGGTGAGCACGTGGTAGACGCGGGCGCAGACGATCGCGATCGGCACGGCGAACAGGGCGATGTCGATGACGGCCCAGTTCTCCACGCCGCGCCTGACCAGCCGACGGTTGGTCAGCACGACCGCGACGATGATGCCCGCGATGATGCACAGGGCGTAGAAGTGGATGCGCAGCGGGCCGACGTCGATGTAGCTGATCGAGGGGCTCGGGATGCTGGCGGACACGAGGGCCGAGAGAGTCACCTGGCGAGTCTACTGGCGCTCTCCGCTGTGCGCTGTCGCCCCCGCGCCGGGTCCGGGAGCGAGCCCCGCCGCTGGCGGCCGCCTCGGCGCCCGCGACGAGATTCGGAGATGTCACGAGATTCGGATCGGATCCCGCGAAGGCCTCCGATTCTCGCCACATGTCCGGATCTCGTGACGCACCTCCTCGAGGTGCGCCGGCTGCGCGCTCGACGTGCGCCGGCTGCGCGACCTCGGGTCAGCGGCGGGTCGCCGCGGCCAGAGCCGTGGCGGTGGCCCGCAGGCCCGCCACGCCGCCGTCGCGCAGCGCCCGGACCAGGGCGGAGCCCACGATCGCACCGTCCGCGTAGGCGACGGTCGTGGCCACG
This sequence comes from Microbacterium sp., assembly GCA_047606965.1. Lineage (GTDB taxonomy): Bacteria > Actinomycetota > Actinomycetes > Actinomycetales > Microbacteriaceae > Microbacterium. The sequence goes on along the minus strand of JASGDW010000088.1, from coordinate 9,151 downwards.
TGCGCGGGGGTCGAGATGCCGATGCCGACGCAGGCGTGCTCGACCCCGTGCCCGCGCAGCCGGGCGACGAGGGTGCGCGCCGCGGCGTCGAGCTCGGCCCGCTCCCCCGTGATGCCCATGGTCGAGACGGTGTAGACGAAACCGGTGGAACTGGCCGCGATCAGCTCCAGTCGCGCGTCGCCGGAGGTCGGCGCGGCCAGGAAGACGCGGTCGAGGCCCGTCCGCTCGCTCGCCGCGATCCAGTCGGCGGCGGCATCCGGGGTGATGTCCGGGGTGATCAGGCCGGCGCCGCCGGCGGCGGCCAGGTCGTCGGCGTAGCGGTCGACGCCGTACTGGAAGACCGGGTTCCAGTAGGTCATGACCACGACCGGCACCTCCGTGCGCGAGGTGATCTCGGCGACCGCGGGGAACAGGTCGCGCAGCCGGAATCCGTTCGCCAGCGCGGCCTGCGTGGCCTCCTGGATGATCGGTCCGTCCATCACCGGGTCGGAGTAGGGCGGGCCGAGCTCGATCACGTCGGCGCCGGACTCGGCGAGGGCGACGGCCGCCTCGATGCTCGTGGCCAGGTCGGGGTAGCCCAGCGGCAGGTAGCCGACGAACGCCCCCCGTCCGGAGGCCGCGGCCGCGTCGATCGCGGCGGAGACGCGGGAGGTCACGGCTCGCCCCCCTCGTCGTAGAGGTGGAAGTAGCGGGCCGCGGTGTCCATGTCCTTGTCGCCGCGGCCGGACAGGCTCACCAGGAGCACCGCGTCGGGACCCAGCTCGCGGCCGACGCGGAGCGCGCCGGCCAGCGCGTGCGCGGACTCGATCGCGGGGATGATGCCCTCGGTCTCGGTGAGCAGCCGCAGCGCCTGCATCGCCTCGTCGTCGGTCGCCGGGATGTAGGAGGCGCGGCCGATCGTGGCGAGCCACGCGTGCTCGGGGCCCACGCCCGGGTAGTCGAGGCCGGCGGAGATCGAGTGCGACTCGAGGGTCTGTCCGTCCTCGTCCTGCAGCACGTAGGTGCGTGCCCCGTGCAGCACCCCGGGACGGCCCCGCTCGATCGACGCCGCGTGCCTCTCGGTGTCGACCCCGTCGCCGGCCGCCTCCACCCCGAACAGCCGCACGTCCTCGTCGTCGAGGAAGGCGTCGAAGATGCCGATGGCGTTGGAGCCGCCGCCGACGCAGGCGAGGACGGCATCCGGCAGCCGCCCGACCTCGTCGAGCAGCTGCGCCCGCGCCTCCTCGCCGATGATCTTCTGGAAGTCGCGCACCATCGCCGGGAACGGGTGGGGACCCGCCGCCGTGCCGAAGATGTAGTTGGTCGTCTCGACGCTGGCCACCCAGTCGCGGTAGGCCTCGTTGATGGCATCCTTCAGGGTGCGCGAGCCCGTGGTCACCGGCACCACCTCGGCGCCGAGCAGCCGCATCCGGGCGACGTTGAGCGCCTGGCGCTGCGTGTCCACCTCGCCCATGTAGACCGTGCAGTCGAAGCCGAACAGGGCGGCGGCGGTCGCGGCGGCCACACCGTGCTGGCCGGCGCCGGTCTCGGCGATCACCCGGGTCTTGCCCAGGCGACGGGTGAGCAGCGCCTGGCCGATGACGTTGTTGATCTTGTGCGAGCCGGTGTGGTTGAGGTCCTCGCGTTTGAGGAACACCCGGGCACCGCCCGCGTGCGCGGCGAACCGCGGCGCCTCGGTGATCGCGGACGGACGTCCGGCGTAGGAATGCAGCAGCCGGGTGTACTCCGCGCCGAAGGCGGGGTCGGCCATCGCCTGCTCGTACACCTCGGTGAGCTCGTCGATCGCGGCGATGAGGGACTCCGGCATGTACCGGCCTCCGAACTCGCCGAAGAACGGGCCCGGGGCGTCACGCAGTCTCATGCTTCTCCTCCGACGAAGGCGCGCAGCGTGGCGACCGGGTCGCCCGTGACCAGGGCCTCCCCCACCAGCACCGCATCGGCGCCGGCCGCCCGGTAGTTCGCGACGTCGGCCGGGGTGAGCACGGCGGACTCGGCGACCTTGATCGCGCCCTCGGGGAAGGCGTCGGCGAGCCGGCGGAACAGGTCGCGGTCGAGCTCGAAGCTCGTCAGATCACGCGCGTTGACGCCGACGAGGCGGGCGCCGAGGTCGGCCGCGCGCGTGAGCTCGTCGACGGAGTGCGCCTCCACGAGCGGCGTCATGCCCAGCTGCACGACGAGGTCGTAGAGCTCGGCGAGCAGGCTCTGCTCGAGCGCCGCCACGATCAGCAGCACCAGATCGGCGCCCGCGGCACGCGCCTCGAGCACCTGATACGGCGTGGCCACGAAGTCCTTCCGCAGCACCGGAAGGCCCACCGACCGCCGCACCGCGCGCAGGTCGTCAAGGCTGCCTTTGAAACGGCGCCGCTCGGTGAGCACCGAGATGACGCTCGCTCCCCCGGTCTCGTACAGCCGCGCCTGGTGGGCCGGATCCGGGATGGCGGCGAGGTCGCCGCGCGAGGGGCTGGCCCGTTTGACCTCGGCGATGATCCGCACCCGGTCGGCCGGGGCCAGCGCGCTCAGCGCGTCGCGTGCGGGCCCCTGGGCGAGGGCGAGACGTTCGACCTCGGCGAGCGGATGCCGTGCGGCGCGCGTGTCCGCGTCCTGCACCGCACCGGCCGTGAGGTCGGCCAGGAGGTTCAATGCTCTTTCGGCGTGTACTTCGGGCCGTTGACGCCGTATCCGGCCTTCGCCAGGATCCAGCCGACGATCAGCCCGACGACGACCAGGCCCGCGCTCGCCCACACCAGCGCGGGAAGCTCGAACCAGAAGAAGAGCGTGCCCAGCGCGATCGCGCCGAGCATGATGATCACGGCCGTCCAGGCGGCCGGCGAATGTCCGTGGCCGGGGTCGCCGATGGGGTTGCTCATGTGTCTCCTTCAGTGCCGGGGCGGTGTCCGTCGCTCAGTCTATCGGGCGGCGGCCGGTCGGATCCGTGCCGCGGCTCAGGTCGTCCCACGAGTCGATCGCGTCGAGCGGGCCGTCGTCGGTCGCCCCGGCGTGGGCGGTCGCCGTCTCGTACTTGCGGCCGCCGCGACGCCAGCGCGAGGCGGTGGAGAGCGCCAGCAGACCGCCGGCGAGCAGGACGACGAAGCCCGCCAGGGCCAGCCAGGGCCACGCCGTCACGGTGGTGCCGGACACCAGAGCGGCGACCGCGGTCTCCCCGGCGATGCCGGTCGTGTCGGTCACGGTGGGAGAGATCGCCGAGGTCGGCGGACCGGCGAGCACCGTGATCGTCAGCCACAGCAGCGTCCCGCCCGCCGCGACGCTCAGCACCGCGAACGCGTACCGCAGCCAGACCCCCACGATCGACAGCGCGAGCCCCAGTGCCAGCACCGCGAGGCTCAGCGGGGCCAGCACCGAGATCGCGTCGGCGCCGGCCACCTCCAGATCCGCGGCGGAGGCGCCCACGAGCGTGACATGCACCCAGGTCTGGGTGGCCGAGAGCACGCCGACCGCGCCGGCGAGCAGGATCGCGGTGACCGAGAGCAGCCGCGCCCGGCGGATCACGCCGGCACCGCGTCGAGGTCGTCCGCGTCGAAGCAGGTACGGGTGCCGGTGTGGCAGGCCGCGCCGACCTGGTCGACGCTGACCAGGACGGCGTCGCCGTCGCAGTCGAGCCGCACACTCTTGACGAGCTGGATGTGCCCGGAGGTGTCGCCCTTACGCCAGTACTCCTGGCGCGAACGCGACCAGAACGTCACGCGGCCGCCGGTCAGCGTGCGGCGCAGCGCCTCGGCATCCATCCACCCCAGCATGAGGACCTCTTTCGTGTCCCACTGCTGGACGATCGCGGCGACCAGCCCGTGCGCGTCGAACCTCACCCGCGCCAGTCTCTCCTCGAGCGGCTCGGTCATCCCCGCACCTCGATCCCATCCGCGGCCATCGCGGCCTTCACCTCGCCGATCGTCAGCCGCCCGGAGTGGAACACGGACGCCGCCAGCACCGCGTCGGCTCCGGCACGGACCGCGGGCGCGAAGTCCGCGGCGTCCCCGGCGCCGCCGGAGGCGATCACCGGCACGCTGGAGATCTCACGCATGAGGCCGACCAGCTCGAGGTCGAAGCCGTCCTCTGTGCCGTCGGCGTCGATCGAGTTGACCAGCAGCTCGCCCGCTCCGCGCTCGACGGCTTCTCGCGCCCAGGCGAGCGCGTCGAGGTCGGTCCGGGTGCGACCGCCGTGGGTCGTGACCACGAAGCCCGAGGGTGTCGTGCCGGCGCGCTTCACGTCGAGCGAGAGCACGAGCACCTGCGCCCCGAACCGGTCGGCGATCTCGCCCAGCAGGGCGGGCCTGGCGATCGCGGCGGAGTTCACGCCGACCTTGTCCGCGCCGACCGACAGCAGCCGGGCCACGTCGTCGGCGCTGCGGACGCCGCCGCCGACGGTGAGCGGGATGAACACCTGCTCGGCGGTGCGGCGCACCACCTCGTAGGTGGTGGCGCGCTCGTCGACGGTGGCCGTCACGTCCAAGAAGGTCAGCTCGTCGGCACCCTGCTCGAAGTACCGCCTGGCGAGCGCGACCGGGTCGCCCACCTCGCGCAGGTTCTCGAAGTTCACGCCCTTGACCACACGCCCCGCGGCGACGTCGAGACAGGGGATGACGCGGCACACGAGCGTCATGTCAGAGCCTCGCGTTGTGGATCGACGTCACCAGGATGGCGCGGGCACCGAGGGCGTACAGATCGTCCATCACCTGATTGACGGTCCTCCGCGGCACCATGACCCGCACCGCGACCCACGCCGCGTCGCGCAGCGGGGAGATCGTCGGCGACTCGATGCCGGGCGCGATCTTCACCGCGTCCTCCACCAGGGCGGCCGGCAGGTCGTAGTCGATGAGCACGTACCGGCGGGCGACGAGGACGCCGCGCAGGCGCCGCAGCAGCGTCTCGAGGCCGTCGGCGTCGGTGGGCGCGCCGATCAGGACCGCCTCGGACTCCAGGATGGCGGGCCCGAACACCTCCAGACCCGCCTGACGCAACGTCGTGCCCGTCTCGACGACGTCGGCGATCGCGTCGGCGACCCCCAACCGCACCGCGGACTCGACGGCGCCGTCCAACGGGACGAGGTCGACGGCCACGCCGTGGCGGTCGAGGAAGCCGTCGACCAGGCCCGGGTAGGAGGTCGCGACCCGCTTGCCCTCGAGGCCGGCGACGCCGTCGAACGCGCCCTTCGGCGCCGCGAATCGGAACGTGGAGCGGGCGAAGCCGAGCGCCTCGATCTCGCGGGCGCCCGGCATCCGCGCATCGTGGAGCAGGTCCCGGCCCGTGATGCCCACGTCCAGGGCGCCCGAGCCCACGTAGGTCGCGATGTCCTTCGGGCGCAGGTAGAAGAACTCGACGTCGTTGACCGGGTCGATGACGTGCAGGTCCTTCGGGTCCCGGCGTCCGATGTAGCCGGCTTCGGCGAGCATCTCGGCGGCGGTCTCCGCGAGGGAGCCCTTGTTCGGCACGGCGATACGCAGCATGGGGTGCAGTGGCTTTCGGGTGGTGAGCGGGCGGTGGCGGCGCTCAGAGATGTCGGTAGACGTCCGCGAGGGTGAGGCCCTTGGCGAGCATGAGCACCTGCACGTGGTAGAGCAGCTGCGAGATCTCCTCGGATGCGGCGTCGAGGGTCTCGTACTCGGCCGCCATCCAGACCTCGGCGGCCTCCTCCACGATCTTCTTGCCGATCGTGTGGACGCCGGCGTCCAGCTCGGCGACCGTGCCCGATCCCGCGGGGCGCGTCGCCTGCTTCTCCCGCAGCTCCGCAAAAAGCCCCTCGAACGTCTTCACCCCTTCAGGGTAGCGAACGCGAGGGGCTCGCGGTCGCGGTCGCCGTGCCCGCGAGACCGCATCCGCGCGCCGAGACGGTGCGCGGACACCGCGGTCTCGGCGCCGGGCTCCGCTCTCGCGGTCAGTGCGCGTGGGCGGATGCCGCGGCGGCGCGCAGCGCAGCGATCGCGAGGTCGGGGTCGTCGGCTCCGAAGACCGCCGACCCGGCGACGAAGGTGTCGGCCCCCGCCTGCGCGGCCTGCGCGATCGTCGAGGCCGAGATGCCGCCGTCGACCTGCAGCCACACCGCCGAGCCGCGTCGGCGGGCCTGTGCCGCGAGGGCGGCCAGCTTGGGCATCGTCTCGGGCAGGAAGGACTGGCCTCCGAAGCCCGGCTCGACGGTCATCACGAGGATCTGGTCGAACTCGTCGAGCACGTCGTAGAGGCTCTCGACCGTCGTGCCGGGCTTGACCGCGACGCCGGCGCGCGCACCGATGGCCCGCAGACGCCGCGCCAGGGCGACCGGCTCGGACGCGGCCTCGAGGTGGAAGGTGACGGATGCGGCGCCCAGCTCGGCGTAGCCCGGCGCCCAGCGCTCGGGGTCGTCGATCATCAGGTGGACGTCCAGCGGAACGGGGCTGGTGTCCTGGATGCGTCCGACCATCTGCGGCCCGAAGGTGAGGTTCGGGACGAAGTGGTTGTCCATCACGTCGACGTGCACGAAGTCGGCTCCGACGATGCGGTCGAGGTCGGCCTGCATGTTGACGAAGTCGGCCGAGAGGATCGACGGGTTGATTCGGATGCCGCTCACCCGCCCATTATCCCGGCCTCCGAGACGTCGCGGATGTCAGGGGCGGCGGAGCAGGGCGACGAACATGCCGTCGGTGCCGTGACGATGAGGCCACAGCTGCGCGTGACCGGAGCCGTCCGCGGGGGGGGGAAGGTCGAGCGGGGCGCGGGCGACGCGCTGCAGCACGGCCCGGGCGTCGATCTCCTCGAGGACGCCGGGCCGGGCGCGGACGACGTCGGCGACGACCGCGGCGGTCTCGGCCAGGTGCGGCGAGCACGTCACGTAGGCGGCGATCCCGCCGGGGGCCAGCCCGTCGACGGCCGCAGCCAGCAGCTCGGTCTGCAGCGCGCTGAGCCCGGGCACGTCGGCGGCCTGCTTGCGCCACCGCGCCTCGGGACGCCGGCGCAGGGCGCCGAGGCCGGTGCAGGGGGCGTCGACGAGGATGCGGTCGTAGCCGCCGACGCCGGCGCGCTCGCGCCCGTCCTGCTCGCTGACCTCGACCGCCAGCGGCACCGCCGCCAGCGCCTGCCGGACCAGACCAGCCCGGGCCGGCACCGGCTCGTTCGCCTCGAGCACGGCGCCGTGGGCGAGCGCCTCGGCCGCGAGCAGCGCCGTCTTCCCGCCCGGGCCCGCGCACAGGTCGAGCCAGCGCTCGCCGGGGCGCACCGGCTCGGCCCGCGTCAGCGCGAGCGCCGCCAGCTGCGAGCCCTCGTCCTGCACGCGGACGAGGCCCGAGGCGACCTCGTCCCGCGGATCCCCGCCGCCCGAGCGCACCCCGACCGGCGAGTACACCGTGGGCGCGAGCCCGGCGGGCCGCTCGCCCAGCCCGGGCAGCACCGCCAGCGTCACCCGCGGCGAGGCGTTGTCGGCGCGCAGCAGCTCGTCGAGCTCGTCGGCGCGCCCCTCCGCCGCGAGCGCTCGGCGGAAGGCGCGGATGATCCACACCGGGTGCGAGTCGGCGTAGGAGAGCCGTTCGTCGTCGGAGCGCGCGGCGGCGGAGATGCGGGCGAGCCACTCCCCCGGCGTGTCCCGGGCGATGCGACGCAGCACGGCGTTCGCGAAGCCGGTGCGACCGTGCCCTGCCACCCGGCGCACGAGCGACACGGTCTCGTGCACCGCGGCGTGCGAGGCGATGCGGGTGGAGAGGATCTGATGCGCCCCCAGGCGCAACGCGTCGAGCACCTCCGGGTCGATCGCGGCGACCCCCCGACCGGCGGCGTCGGCGATCACGGCGTCGTAGGTGCCCTGACGTCGCAGCGTGCCGTAGGTGAGCTCGGTGGCCAGGGCCGCGTCCTTCTCGCTCAGCCCGGCGCGGTCGATCGCGGAGGGCAGCAACAGGTTCGCGTAGGCGTCGGAGGCGTGCACCGCGCGCAGCACGTCGTACGCCACCCGGCGGGAATCGGTCATGGGCCGGCCACCGCCTCGACGCTGCGCCGGCCGCGCCACCAGTCGCCGGCGTCCATCGCCTGCTTGCCCGCCGGCTGCACCCGGGCCACCGCGATCGGCGCGGTCGCGGTGCCGACGAGCACCTGGCCCGCGTGCTCGGCGATCCGGCCCGGCGCGAGCGGTGGCTCGCGGTCGGCGCGGTGCGCGGCGAGCACCTTGAGCCGCACGCCGGCCACGGTCGTGAACGCGCCGGGCTCGGGGGTCGTGCCGCGGATGCGGGAGAGCACGGCGTCCGCGCTCTCGTCCCACCGGATGCGTCCGTCGTCGGCGGTCAGCTTCGCGGCGTATGTCGCCCCGCCCCGCTGGGGCGTCGCCGACGCCGTGCCGGCGGCGATGCGGTCCACGACCCGCGCGAGCAGCGCCGCGCCCTCATCGGCGAGGGCCGTGAGCACGTCCCCCGCCGTCGCGCAGGGCGGGATCGGGTAACGCAGCTCGTCGTAGAGGTCGCCGGCGTCGAGCTCGGGCACCAGCCGGAACACGCCGGCGCCGGTGACCGGGTCGCCGGCGATGAGCGCGCGCTGCACTGGCGCGGCCCCGCGCCAGCGCGGCAGGAGCGAGAAGTGCAGGTTGATCCAGCCGTGCCGCGGCGCCGACAGCAGCGGCTCGCGCACGAGTGCGCCGTATGCGACGATCACGCCAAGGTCGGGCTCCAGCTGTGTGAGTCGGTCGGTCACGACCTCGTCGAGACGGTCGGCCTTGATCGTCGGAAGCCCCCGTTCGACGGCCGCCGCCGCGACGGGCGATGGCGTCGGCACGCGCTTGCGGCCGAGCAGCGCATCGGTGCGGGTGACGACGGCGGCGATCTCGTGCGGCGAGTCGTGCAGCGCGCGCAGAGACGGCACGGCGGGCGCCGGCGTGCCGGCGAAGACGAGGCGCATGGCGCTCCAGAGGGGTGGATCAGAGGTCGGGGTCGGGCACGTCGACCCGCACCCTGAGTGTATTCCGCGCTCCCTGTGTGCGCCGTGGGCCCCGCCCTCGCACGGCCGCCGCGACGACGGCGGCGCGCAGGGATGCCGTCACGACGGCGCCGGCGGCGTAGTCGAAGCGCACGAGGGCACGATCGGTGCGCGCGTCGGCCTGCTGCGGCACCGGGCCGAGCACGGCGTCGGGGCCGAGGTCGGGCACGTCGGCGCGCAGCGTCTCCAGCGCGGCGGCGACCGCGGCCGGCGG
>JASGDW010000087.1:0-4686 GCA_047606965.1 Microbacterium sp. | reverse complement strand
TGCCGGAGCCGGCCTGGGCCGAGATCAGTCACCGCAACGCGTTCCGCTGGCTCGGCCGGGAGATCCGTGACGCGGCGGGCCTCGGCCGCTCCCGTGCGCACGCCGGCTGACCACGAACGCTCACCAGGCGATCCCCAGGGCGGGTGTTCCAGGGCCGCCAGGCGCCCGGGCGGCGGCGCCTTTCGCCGGGCGGAAACCGCATGGATCGCCCCCGGGCTGTGGGCAAGACTCCCGGCAGGTCCGGTCGGCTGCCGGGGCATCGCGGCCCCGCACTCGGCCACCGGCACCGGTCCTCGATCAAGGAGCACGACATGACACGAAGCGCGAAGGGCAGGTCGGCAGCGCGGCTGATCCTCTCTCTCGTCGCCGCCGCGAGCCTCGCGGTCTCGGCCACCGCCTGCGGCGGCAGCGGCGGCTCATCGGCCACCGGTGACGGCACCCCGCAGTCCGGCGGCAGCCTGACCGTGCTGCTCGACTCCGGTTTCGCCGGCGCCTGGGCCACCGGGCTCGACCCCGCCACCAGCAACACCACCGGTTCCAACCTGGCCCAGAACGCCGCGGTCTTCGGCGGGCTGTTCACGCTCGTCGCCGACGACGACGGCGGCAACGCCCGCATCGAGCCGAACCAGGCCGAGAGCTACTCCTGGAGCGACGACGACAAGACGCTCACGATCACGCTGCGCAGCGGCATCGAGTTCTCCGACGGCACGCCCTTCAACGCCGAAGCAGTGCTGTGGAACTGGATCCGCGAGCTCAACTCGGGCAGCGCGGGACTCGTCCAGCTGGACCTGGACACCTCCGGCACCGCCCCCACCTACAGCGACGAGTTCATGCAGAGCCTGTGGGACGCGCTGCCGGCCGACGTGGACCAGAGCGCCGTCGAGGCGGACCTCACGGCGATCAAGGCCGTCGACGACCTGACGCTGACGATCGCGCTGAACGCCCCCAACGGCTCGCTCATCGACGGCTTCCCGGTCGCGAACCTGAACCTCATCGCCTCGCCGACCGCCTATGCCGAACTCGGCGCGGACGCGTTCTCGCTCACCCCGGTCGGCGCCGGCCCCTTCGTGATCTCCAGCGACAGCCTCAGCGACAAGCTGGTGCTGACCAAGAACACGAACTACTTCAAGGACGGGCTGCCCTACCTCGACTCCCTGACCTTCCAGTCGGTCGCCGGCGACCAGGTGGCCTACCAGACGCTGCTGTCCGGCCAGGCGGACGCCATCGAGGGCGTCAACACCGTCTCGCTGATCCAGCAGGCGCAGCAGAACTCCGAGCTGAGCGTGCTGCTGACCCCGGCCACCTCGCCCTATGTCATCCAGCTCAACACCAACGCCGCCCCCTTCGACGACATCCGGGCACGGGAGGCCATCTACTACGCCACCGACTTCGATGCGATCAACACGGGGCTGTTCAACGGCGACGGCGAGGCGAGCCAGACGTTCATGACCTCGTCGGACCTGTTCGACACCACGACGGTCGACGGCTACCGCAGCTACGACCTCGACAAGGCGAAAGAGCTCGTGGCGGAGCTGGGCGGGCTGACGGTCACCCTCGGCACGACGGACACGGGCATGGCGCCGACGGTCATGACCGCGTTGCAGACGCAGTGGGAGGAGGCCGGGATCACGGTCACCACCGATGCGCAGGCGCTCGGGGACGTGATCACGACGTTCATCGGCGGCCAATGGCAGGCGATGCTGCAGACGGCGGGTTCCTGGGATCCCTCGGTGGGCATCGGCGTCGCGGTGCGGTTCGGCTCGACCTCGCCCTACAGCGGCACGCCGACCGCGGCCGGCGACCTCGACGCGCTGCTGGCGGAGGCCGTCGCCACGACCGACTCGGACGCCCGTCAGCAGGTGTACGACGAGATCGCGCAGTACATCTCCGATCAGGCCTACGCGCCGTTCGGCTTCGCGTTCTCACCCGCCCAGATCGTGCGGCAGGGGGTGCACGGTCCGGGCCTGACCACGGCGATCCCCGCGTTGTCGGTCAACTGCGGTGTCCTCTACGACCAGGTGTGGGTCGACGGAGGCGGTCAGTGACCACGGCTCAGACCACGTCCATCCGGGTCGAGGCGGCTCAGAGCCTCCTCGGCCGGATGGCCGCCTCGCCGCTGATCCGGCTCGTCGTGCGGCGAGTGCTGATCGCGATCCCGCTGCTGCTGGCCGTCAGCGTCCTCACCTTCGCGCTGCTGGAGTCGATGCCCGGCGACATCGCCCGCACCACGGCGGGGATGAACGCGACCGAGGAGGAGGTGGAGGCGGTCCGTCACCAGCTGGGCCTGGACCAGCCGCCCGTCCTGCGCTATCTCAGCTGGCTCGGGGGTTTCGTCACCGGTGACCTCGGCACGTCCGCCGTCAGCGGTCAGCCGGTCGCGCAGGTGCTCGCCGCCCGGCTGCCGGTCACCATCGAACTGGTGCTGCTCGCCTTCGTCGTCTCGCTCGCGGTGTCGGTTCCGGTGGCGCTGATCGCGGCCCGCCGCCCGGGGGGCGTCTTCGACCGCATCGTGATGGTCGGCTCCATGACGCTGCTGGCCGTGCCCAACTACGTCATGGCGCTGCTGCTGGTGCTCGTCTTCGCGGTCTCGCTGCGGATGCTGCCGGCGATCGGGTACGTGTCGCTGGACGAGGACCTCGTCGGGAACCTCAGATCGGTGATCCTGCCCGTGCTCGCGCTCGGCCTGCCGCTGGCCTGCTTCTATGCGAGGTTCCTCCGCGGCGACCTGGTGGAGCAGATCAACTCCGCCGACTACATCGACACCGCGCGCGCGAAGGGCGTGGGGCCGTGGAAGGTGCTCCTGAAGCACGCGCTGCGCAACTCCTCCTTCGGGCTGCTGACGCTGGTGGGACTCAATGTCGGCGCCCTCATCGGCGGCACGGTCATCATCGAGCAGATCTTCTCGATGCCGGGCCTGGGCGTCATGATGCTGCAGGGCGTCGCCTCCACCGACATCGCCGTCGTGCAGGTGTGCGTGTTCATCTTCGCGGCCGTCGCCATCCTCGCCAACCTGGTCGTCGATGTGATGTACGCCGTCCTCGATCCGAGGATCCGCTATGGCTCTCGTTGACGTCGCCACCGCATCGGCCGCCCTCGTCCTCCCGGACGAGCCGGAGCGCGGGATCGTCTGGGAGAGGTGGCGCCGCCGGCTCCTGCTGTGGCTTCCGGGCGGCTTCGTGATCCTGCTGCTGCTGGTCTGCTTCGTCGGGCCGCTCGTGCTGCCGCTGCCCTCTCCGGTGGGCGGCAGCGTGCTCGAGAGCAGTCTGCCGCCGGGGTCGCCGGGCCATCTGCTGGGCACCGACGTCAACGGCAACGACGTGTTCTCGCGGCTCGTCTACGGCGGCCGCTCCTCTCTCACTGTCGCCTTCCTGACCAACGCCGTGGGGCTGACGGTCGGCGGCCTCGTCGGCGCGCTGTCCGGATATCTCGGCGGACGTCCGGACACCTGGATCATGCGAGTGCTCGACGTGCTCATCGCCTTCCCGTCGCTCGTGCTCATGATCGCGATCGCCCAGGTGCTCGGCCCGAGCCTGGGCACCACCGTGCTGGCGCTGACCGCGTTCTCGATCCCGGCGGTCGCGCGCATCGCGCGCTCGGCGACGCTGCGGGTGGCGAGCATGCCCTTCATCCAGGCCGCGAAGCTGGGCGGAAGCCCGTGGTGGCGCATCCTGTTCCGGCACATCCTGCCCAACATCGCACCGCAGATGCTGAACTTCGTGCTCCTGGGCATGGGCATCGTGATCGTGACGGAGGGGGCGCTGAGCTTCCTGGGCCTGGGCATCCCCGCGCCCGACCCGAGCTGGGGCAACATGATCTACAGCGCACAGCAGTCCCTGTCGGCCACGCCGCTGCAGGTGCTCTGGCCGAGTCTGGCCCTGCTGATCACGGTGCTGGCGTTCAACCTGCTGGGCGAGAACGTCCGTGACGAGATGAGCAAGCGATGACGTCGGCCGAACGAAGGGATGCCGACATGCCCGCCCCCGACGTCGTGCTGAGCGTGCGCGACCTGCGTGTCACCTTCGCCCGCGGCGGGCGTGCGCACGCCGTCAACGGGCTGTCCTACGATCTGCGGGCCGGGCGCATGCTCGCCATCGTCGGCGAGTCCGGGTCGGGCAAGTCGGTCAGCGTCCGCGCGCTGATGGGGCTGCTGCCCGCCGACGCCCGCGTCGCGGGGTCGGCCCGGCTGGGTGCGACCGAGCTGGTGGGCCTGCCCGAGCCGGAGATGAGGCGGCTGCGGGGCGACGAGATCGCGATGGTGTTCCAAGACCCTGCGCGCTCGCTGAACCCGACGATGAGCGTGGGAGCGCAGATCGTCGAGGCGATCCGCGCCAAAGGCCGCGTGGATCGCAAGGCGGCTGCCGCGAGGGCGGTGGAGCTGCTGAACCTGGTGCGGATGCCGGCCGCCGCGCGTCGTTTCCACGAATACCCGCATCAGCTCTCCGGGGGGATGCGGCAGCGGGTCATGATCGCGATCGCATTGGCCTCCAACCCGAAGGTCCTGATCGCCGACGAGGCGACGACCGCGTTGGACGTGACCACGCAGGCGCAGATCATGGAGCTGCTGGTCGACCTGCAGGAGCGGCTGGGCACCGCTGTGGCGATGATCAGCCACGACCTGGGGCTCGCGGCCAGCTATGCCGACGAGGTGCTGGTGATGTATGCGGGCCGCGCGGTCGAGCACGCCGA
>JASGDW010000086.1:0-7597 GCA_047606965.1 Microbacterium sp. | reverse complement strand
GGCTCACGCGGGTGCGCCAGCCGGTCGCGTCCGCCGTCTCGGCGGCGAGCACCTCGCCGTCCGCGCCGCGGACGGGCGCGGCGGCCTCGATCGTGGCGGGGATGCCGAGCCGGCCGATGCGCGCGAGCGCGTCGGCGACGACCTGCCGCTTCAGCTCGCGCTGGCGTTCCAGCCGGATGTGACCGAAGTCGGCGCCGCCGGGGCGTTCGGCGGCGGGCCGGTCGAGGCCTGCCTGCGCCCAGATGTGCGGTCGGCGGTCGGCCGACGCCTCGAGCACGTCGACGACCTCGCCGCGCCAGAAGCTCTTCTTGCGCGTGTCGGTCAGCCGCACGCGCACGCGCTCGCCTGGCATGGTGTCGGGCACGAACACGACCCGCCCCTCGTGCCGGCCGACGAACACGCCGCCGTGCGCGACGCCGGTGACGTCCAGGTCGATCTCGGCCGCGGCATCCACCCCCCGAGCCTGCCATACCCGTCAACGTCCGGCGCCGCTCGGCACCACTCTCGCCCACCGCTCTCGCACCCACACCGAGCATGTCCCAGTTTGGCGCGCTTACAGCACTCGTAAGCGCGCCAAACTGGGACATGAACCGCGCCGAAGTGGGACATGCTGAGGGCGGGGCGGGGCAGGACGCGGCAGGGCAGGGGCGCCGCCGGGGCGGTAGCGTGGCGGGATGCGCGTCGTCCTCGCCTCGACCTCCCCCGCCCGGCTGATGCTGCTGCGGCAGGCGGGCGTCGAGCCCGAGACCCGGTCGCCGGACGTCGACGAGGACGCGGTGATCGCCGCCGTCGAGCGCGGCGAGCGCCGCCGTCTGAGCCCGACCGAGCACGTGCTGCTGCTGGCGCGGCGCAAGGCCGCCGCCGTCTCCGCCGCGATCGGGGCCGAGGAGCCGGGGTTCGACGGCATCGTCCTGGGCGGCGACTCGATGTTCGAGCTCGACGGTGAGATCCTCGGCAAGCCCCACACGCCGCAGAACGCGATCGCCCGCTGGCACGCGATGCGCGGGCGCACCGGCGTCCTGCACTCGGGGCACGCCGTCGTGCGGCTGCGCCCTGCCGCCGCCCCGGCCGAGGTGCACGCGGCGGCCGCGGCGTCCGTCGGCTTCGCCGCGGACGTGACCGACGCCGAGATCGAGGCCTACGTCGCCACCGGGGAGCCGCTGCTCGTCGCCGGCGCGTTCACGCTCGACAGCCTCGGCGGCCCGTTCATCACGCGCGTCGAGGGGGACCCGTCCACCGTGGTGGGGATGTCGCTCTCGACGCTGCGGGGCCTCGTCCGCGAGCTCGGCGTCGACTGGACGTCGCTCTGGAATCGTTCGTAGACCACCACAAACGATCGCGTGCGCTTCTTGTAGAAGGCGCTCAAAAGCGGGCGGATGCGCGTCTGTAGGCTGACAGTCATGCCTGAGATCGCCAAGGTCCTCATCGCGAACCGCGGCGAGATCGCCGTCCGCATCGTCCGCGCCGCACGGGACTCGGGGCGGGCGACGGTCGCCGTCTACGCCGACCAGGACCGCGACGCCCTGCACGTGCGCCTCGCCGACGAGGCCTACGCCCTGGAGGGCTCGACCAGCGCCGAGACCTATCTGTCGATCGAGAAGATCCTCTCGGTCGCGCGCCGGTCGGGGGCGGACGCGGTGCACCCCGGCTACGGGTTCCTCGCCGAGAACGCCGACTTCGCGCGCGCGGTCGTCGGCGCCGGGCTGGCGTGGATCGGCCCGTCCCCCGAGGCCATCGAGGCCCTCGGCGACAAGGTCACCGCGCGCCACGTCGCCGAGAAGGTCGGCGCGCCGCTCGCACCGGGAACCCCCGGCCCGGTCCAGACCGCGGAAGAGGTCATCGCCTTCGCCCGCGAGGTCGGTCTGCCGATCGCGATCAAGGCGGCCTACGGCGGCGGCGGGCGCGGCCTGAAGGTCGCGCGCGAGCTCGACGAGGTCGCCGAGCAGTACGAGTCGGCCACACGTGAGGCGATCGCCGCCTTCGGCCGTGGCGAGTGCTTCGTGGAGAAGTACCTCGACAAGCCGCGTCACGTCGAGACCCAGTGCCTCGCGGACGCCGCCGGCACCGTCGTCGTCATCTCCACCCGCGACTGCTCGCTGCAGCGCCGCCACCAGAAGCTCGTGGAGGAGGCGCCGGCGCCGTTCCTGTCCGAGGAGCAGAACCGCGTCCTGTACGAGTCGTCCAAGGCGATCCTGCGCGAGGTCGGCTACATCGGGGCGGGCACCTGCGAGTTCCTCATCGGCGCCGACGGCACGATCTCCTTCCTCGAGGTCAACACCCGCCTGCAGGTCGAGCACCCGGTCTCCGAGGAGGTCACCGGCATCGACCTGGTGCGCGAGCAGTTCCGCATCGCCGAAGGCGGCCTGATCGGCTACGACGATCCCGCGCCGCTCGGCCACAGCTTCGAGTTCCGCATCAACGGCGAGGACCCGGGCCGGAACTTCCTGCCCCAGCCCGGCCCGATCCACGTGTTCAAGACCTTCGGCGGCCCCGGCATCCGCCTCGACTCCGGCGTCACGGCCGGCGACACCGTCTCCGGCGCGTTCGACTCGCTGCTGGCGAAGATCATCGTCACCGGCCGTGACCGCGACGAGGCGCTCGGGCGCGCGCGACGCGCGCTCGACGAGTTCGAGGTCGCCGGGCTCCCGACCGTGCTGCCTTTCCACCGCAAGGTGGTGCGCGATCCCGCCTTCACCGCCGAGGACGGCGTGTTCGGCGTCCACACGCGGTGGATCGAGACCGAGTTCGCAGGCGACATCCCAGCCTGGGACGGCGAGCTGGGCGATCCCGCCCCGGCCGAGCCCCGCCACACGGTCGTGGTGGAGGTCGCCGGCAAGCGACTCGAAGTGAGCCTGCCCGACCGGATCGCGGCGCCCGCGGCATCCGTCGGCCGTCCCGCCGTCGTGCCGCCCTCGCGCCGCTCCCACCACACCAGCGCCCTGGCCGGCGCCTCCGGCGACGCGGTCAAGTCGCCGATGCAGGCCACGGTCGTCAAAGTGGCCGTCGAGGCCGGTCAGCAGGTGGTCAAGGGCGATCTGGTGGTCGTGCTCGAGGCGATGAAGATGGAGCAGCCGATCCAGGCGCACAAGGATGGTGTCGTCGGCCAGGTCGACGCGGACCCCGGCACCACGGTGTCGGCCGGGCACCGCCTGCTGACCATCAGCTGAGCCCCCGGCCAGGCCTGCTCCCCGCTCGCGCGATGGCGCCTGGACTGTCAGGCACCACCACAAGGAGGCGACGCCCTCGTGAACGCATGCCGACGTCGGCCTGCGCCGACCGGCGGGCGGCGGTTCAGTCCTCCTCGCGGCCGGAGCTCTCGACCAGGTGCAGTGCGCGCATCGCGTCCTGGATGCTGCCGGACAGCGACGGGTACACCGCGAACACGCGCGAGACCTGATCGACCGTGAGGCGCCGCTCCGCCGCGATCGCGACGGGGTAGATCATGTCCGAGGCGCGGGGACCGACGATCACGCCGCCCATCACGGTGCCGCTGCCGGCGTGGACGATCAGCTTCACGAACCCCTCGGAGATGCCGATCATCTTCGCGCGCGGGTTGGCCGACAGCGGCAGCTTGTGCACCGTGCCGTTGACGCTGCCGTCCAGCACGTCCTTCTCCTGGTACCCGACGGTCGCGATCTCGGGCGCCGTGAAGATGTTCGCCGCGATCCGCCGCCGCTCCAGCGGGATCACGACGTCGCCGAGGGCGTGGAAGACCGCCGTGCGCCCCTGCATCGAGGCGACCGAGGCCAACGGCACGAAAGTCGTGCAGTCGCCGGCGGCGTAGATGTTGGGCACCGAGGTGCGGGCCACGCGGTTCACGCGGATGTGGCCGGACGCCGTCGTCTCGACGCCCGCCTGCTCCAGCCCGATCCCGGCCGTGTTGGGGATCGACCCGACAGCGAGCAGACAGTGGCTGCCCTCGACGATGCGGCCGTCGCCGAGGGTCACGCGCACACCGTCGGCGGTGCGCTCGACCCGGTCGGCGCGGGCCTTGGACAGCAGGGTCATGCCGCCGCGGCGGAACACCCGCTCCAGCACCGCGGCGGCATCCGCGTCCTCGCCGGGGAGGACCTGGTCGCGGCTGGAGACGAGGGTGACCTTCGCGCCGAGGTTCATGTACGCCGAGGCGAACTCGGCGCCGGTCACGCCCGACCCGACGACGATGAGGTGCTCGGGCAGGCTCTTCATGTCGTAGAGCTGCGTCCAGGTCAGGATGCGGTCGTCATCGGGCATCACGGTCGGCAGCAGCCGCGGCGAGGCGCCGACCGAGACCACCAGGGTGTCCGCCTCGATGCGGTCGAAGTCGGTGCCGCCGGGACCGGTGGAGACGATCACGGCGTCGCGTCCGTCGAGCCGGCCGTGACCGGAGACGATCCGCACGCCGGCGTCGAGGAGCGAGGCGCGCATGTCGTCGGACTGCTGCCGGGCCAGGGTCAGCAGCCGCTTGTTGACCGCCGCGAGGTTGATCGCGATCTCGGGCTGCAGCGGCCGGCCCTCGGCGCCGCGCGCGAACAGCTGCACGCCCAGCTCGCCGGCGCCGGCGATCGCGACCGCGGCGTCCGCCGTGGCGATGAGGGTCTTGGAGGGGACCACGTCGGTGATGACGGCGGAGCCGCCCACGCCCGCCCGTTCGACGAGGGTCGCCTCCGCCCCGAGCTGCGCGGCCGCCAGCGCCGCCTCGTACCCGCCGGGGCCGCCGCCGATGATCGCGACGCGCTGCGCATGCTCGAAGTTCAGGGACATGCGTCCATTCTTCCGTGGCCGGCGCCCCGGGCGCACATCGGCGCGATGCCGCGTCCTGTGGCGGGTGCCGCGGGACGCGTCGTCCTGTCTCAGGATTCGGGTGCGGCATCCGTCGCGGGATTCGGAGATGCGACCGGATTCGGATGCTTTCGGATGATCCGATCCGAATCTCGTCGCATCTCCGCATCTGGCGACGTCCCATCCGGATCTCGCCGCATCGCCGCATCTGGCGACGGCACAGCGCACCCGCATCTCGCAACGGCGGTGCCTGCCGCCCCGGCCATCGCGCTTAAAGTGTGGGCATGACGACAGGTCCCCTCGACGACCCCGCGGCCGACCCCTTCGAGATCGCCCGGCAGGCCGCCGCCGACATCGCGCGGGAGACCGGCGTCGCCCGCCACGACGTCGCGCTCACCCTGGGCAGCGGCTGGGGCAGAGCCGCCGACCTGATCGGCGAGACCACGGCGACGATCCCCGCCGAGCGGGTGGCCGGCTTCAGCCAGCCGGTGCTGGAGGGGCACTCGGGGACGCTGCGCAGCATCCTCACCCCGGGCGGGGCGCGGGTGCTCGTCATCGGCGCGCGCACCCACTTCTACGAGGGCCACGGGGTGCGCCGGGTCGTGCACAGCGTGCGCGCCGCCGCCGCGACCGGCGCGCGCATCATGGTGCTCACCAACGGCGCCGGCGGCATCCGTGAGAGCTGGCGGCCGGGTCAGCCGGTGCTGATCGGCGACCACATCAACCTCACCGCCGCCTCGCCGCTGGAGGGCGCGGCTTTCGTCGACCTGACCGACCTGTACGCGCAGCGGCTGCGCGACATCGCCCGCACCGTCGACCCGAGCCTCGACGAGGGCGTGTACTGCCAGTTCCGCGGCCCCCAGTACGAGACGCCCGCAGAGGTGCGGATGGCGCGCGCGATCGGCGGCGACATCGTCGGCATGTCCACCGCGCTCGAGGCGATCGCGGCCCGCCAGGCGGGCATGGAAGTGCTCGGGTTCTCGCTGATCACGAACCTGGCGGCCGGCATCCAGGCCACCCCGCTCAGCCACGCCGAGGTCATCGAGGCGGGACGGGCCGCGGAGCCCGTCATCTCCGCCCTCCTCGCGCGCGTGATCGGGGAGCTGTGAGCGTGCTCGACGCGGCGCGGGCGTGGCGCGATCAGGACCCGGACGCCGAGACCCGCGCCGAGCTGGACGCGCTGATCGGCGCGGCGGAGGCCGGCGACCCCGGGGCGCGGCACGAGATCGACGAGCGGTTCGCCTCACGCCTGGCCTTCGGCACGGCGGGGCTGCGCGGCGCGCTCGGCGCCGGCCCGAACCGGATGAACCGCGTGCTCGTGGCCCAGGCCGCCGCGGGGCTGGCCGCCTACCTCCGGGCGCGGCACGAGGCCCGCCCCCTCGTCGTGATCGGCTACGACGGGCGGCGCAACTCGGCGGTGTTCGGGCGCGACTCGGCGGAGGTCCTCGCCGGCGCCGGGCTGCGCGTCGTGCTGCTGCCGCGGCCGCTGCCGACCCCGGTGCTGGCGTTCGCGGTGCGGCATCTGGGCGCCGACGCGGGCGTCATGGTGACCGCGAGCCACAACCCGCCCGGTGACAACGGCTACAAGGTGTACCTCGGCGGCGCGGACGGCGGGTCGCAGATCGTCCCCCCCGCCGACGCCGGGATCGCCGCGCAGATCGACCGGGTCGCCGCCGGCGACATCCGCGACCTGCCCCGCAGCGACCGGTACGAGCTCGCGCCGGAGACCGTGGTCGAGGCCTACGTCGCCGCGACGGCCGCGGTGGCGCCCGCCCCGCCGGGGGCGTCGGGGCTGCGCTGGGTGTACACGGCGCTGCACGGGGTCGGATGGGAGACCTTCGCGCACGTGCTCGATCGGGCCGGGTACCCGCCGCCGGTCGCGGTCGACGACCAGCTGCATCCGGACGCGGCCTTCCCCACGGTCGCCTTCCCCAACCCGGAGGAGCCGGGCACGCTCGAGCGCGCGTTCGCCGCGGCGCGGGCGGCGGCTGCCGAGCTGGTGATCGCGCACGACCCGGACGCCGACCGCCTCGCCGTCGCGATACCGGACGGCTCGGGCGGGTTCCGCGCCCTGACCGGCAACCAGCTCGGGCTGCTGCTCGGGTGGCGGGCGGCGCGGCTTGCGGCGGCATCCGGCACCCCGGACGCGTCGCTGGCCTGCTCGCTCGTCTCCTCCCCCGCCCTGGCGGCCGTGGCCGCCCGCTACGGGCTCGGCTTCCACACGACGCTGACCGGCTTCAAGTGGATCTCCCGCACCCCGGGACTGGTCTACGGCTTCGAGGAGGCGCTGGGCTACCTCGTGAACCCCGACACGGTGCGCGACAAGGACGGCCTGTCGGCGGCCGTCGCGATCCTCGGCCTCGTCGCCGAGGCCCGCGGCGTCGGCCGGAGCCTCGCCGACCTGCTGGACGAGTTCGATCGCGCCTTCGGGGTCTTCGCGAGCGGGCAGGTGTCGGTGCGGCTCGCCGACGCCGCGGCGGTCGCCGCCCTGATGTCGGCGCTGCGGGCGCGGCGTCCGGCCGCTCTCGGCGGGGTGCCCGTCGACCGGGTCGACGACCTGCTCGAGGGGATCGACGCTCTGCCGCCGGGCGATGTGCTGCGGCTGTGGCTGCGCGACGGCTCCCGCGTGCTGGTGCGCCCCAGCGGCACCGAGCCGAAGCTGAAGCTCTACCTGGACGTGCAGGCGGAGACGGCGGAGACGGCATCCGCCCGCCTCGCCGCGCTGACCGCCGCCGCCCGCGCGCTGCTCGACTCCCTGTGACCCGCCCCCGCCCCATCCTCGCCCTGCCCCTGCCCGCGAGACTGCATCTGCACGCCGAGACAGCACACAGGGAAT
>JASGDW010000085.1:0-4862 GCA_047606965.1 Microbacterium sp. | reverse complement strand
CCGCGCCGTCCACCGGCTCGGCCCCGGCACCTTCCACCCCCGCGCGCCGCGGACCGTCTCGCGGATGCTGACGCTGCTGGCCCGTCGGAGCACCGGAGCGCATCGCCTGCTGTATCGGACGCTCGCCGCCCTCCCGCCGGTGAGCGCGCGCGTGCTCGCCGCGATGGGCGGCGAGACGGCCGCGCTCGTGCGCACCACGGTCGCCGCCACCATGCAGTCCGGCGGAACCGCCGCGAACGTGCTGCCCTCGCAGGCGTCGGCGACCCTCAGCATCCGCCTCGCCCCGGGCGAGAGCGCCGATCGCGCGCTGGCCCGCGTGCGCCGCCGCATCCGCGACCGCCTCGTGGGGATCACCGTGCTCGAAGACGACGACCCGTCGCCGGAGTCCCCCGTCGACAACCCGCAGTTCGCCCACATCGCCCGCGCCGTGACGGCCGCGTACCCGGGGACGGCGACCGTGCCCTACATCATGGTGCAGGCGACCGACTCCCGGCACTATCACCGCTTCTGCCCGGCGGTCTACCGCTTCGCACCGCTGACCATGGACGCCGCCCAGCGGGCCTCGATCCACGGCGTCGACGAGCAGGTCACCGTCGACGCCCTCGAACGCGGCGAGCGGTTCCACCGGGCGCTGATCGAAGGACTGGCATGAACGCCGGAGCGCACCACGCGCGGAACGTCACGGTCGGCGCGCTGGCCGGTGTCGTCGGCTTCCTGGCGTTCGTGGAGTTCACCAGCGGGGTCCTGCAGGGCTACTACACGCCGATGCTGACCGACATCGCCCGCGCCCTCGGCATCCCCGACGCCGACGTGAACTGGCTCGAGGGCACGCAGCTCATGCTGTCCGCGCTCGTGGTGCCGGCGATGGCCAAGCTCGGCGACATGATCGGCCACAAGCGGATGCTGCTGGTCTCGACCGCCGCGACCGCGGCCGCCTCCCTGGTGCTGCCGTTCACGACCGCGTTCGGGCTCTTCCTCGCCGCCTGGGCCCTGCAGGGCTTCTACGTCGTGTGGCTCCCGCTGGAGGTCGCGCTGATCTGGTCGCGCTCCCGTTCGATGACGGGCCGCGCGATCGTGACGGCGCGCGCGGCGGGCGTGCTCGTCGCCGCGCTGGAGACGGGCGCGATCGTCGGCGCGCTGACCGGGGGTGCCCTGGTCGACCTGCTGCCGCTGAACATCGTCCTGCTCGTTCCCGCGCTGCTGGTGGTCGTCTGCTTCGGCGTCGTGCTGTGGGGGGTGCGCGAGTCGCCCGAGCAGGCCGGCGGGCGCCTGGACACCGTCGGCCTGCTCCTGGTGAGCCTCGCCCTGCTCGCCTTCACCGGCGGCCTAAGCCTGCTGCGGCTGAACGGGCCCGCCGACCCGTGGGCGTGGACGGTGACCGCGCTCGGCGTCCTGCTCGTGGCGCCGTTCGTGCTCTGGGAGCTGCGGCAAGCCGATCCGCTCGTCGACGTGCGCATGTTCCGCTCCCCCGCGCTGGGCCCGGTCTTCCTCACCGCGGGCCTGTTCGGCGTGAGCGTGCTGGGCGCGCAGGCTCCGCTGTCGACCTTCGCCCGCACCGACCCGTCCGTCTACGGGTACGGGCTGGGCACGACCGGGTTCCAGACCTCGCTGATCATCGGCGTCTACCTGATCGCGATGATCGTCGGCGCGCTCTCGTACCCGGTCGTGTCCCGGATGCTGACGCCGCGCCTGACGCTGCTGGCCGCGGCCGTGCTGGTCGGCGTCGGCTTCCTGCTCTTCCTGCCGTTCCACACCGCCTACGGTCACCTGCTCGCGAACATGGTGGTCGTGGGGGTCGGCTCCGGCGCCCTCGTGGGCGCGCTGCCGGCGGCCGCCGCGGCCGCCGCCCCGCCCACGCAGACCGGCGTCGCGACCGGTCTGACCAACTCTGTGAAGACGGTGGGCGGCGCGATCGCCTCGTGTGTCTTCGGGATCGCGCTGTTCCGCGGGGCGACGGGGACGGGCGTCGCCTCCGACGGCACCGCGGGCGCGTTCTCGGGCTACGTGACGGTGTGGGTCGTGTGCGGCGTCACCGCCCTGGTGGCGGCGGGGCTGCTGCTGCTCGTGCCGAAGCGGGCCTTCACCGACCGCGCTGTGTGACGGTCACTCCCCGAGCCGGTTGCGGCTGCGCATGGCGCGCTCGGCCTCTCGGGTGTCCTGGCGCTCGCGGAGGGTCTGACGTTTGTCGTATTCGCGCTTGCCCTTCGCGACCGCGATCTCGACCTTGGCGCGACCGTCCGCGAAGTAGAGCCTCAACGGCACGAGCGTGTACCCCCCGGCCGCGATCGCGTGCGAGAGCTTGACGATCTCCTCCTTGTGGAGCAGGAGCTTGCGGGTGCGCTTGGCGGCGTGGTTCGTCCAGTGGCCCTGCGAGTACTCCGGGATGTGCACGGCGTCGAGGAACGCCTGCCCGCCGTCGATGTAGGCGTAGCCGTCGCTCAGGTTGGCCCGACCCTGCCGCAGCGACTTCACCTCGGTGCCGGTGAGGACGAGCCCGGCCTCGTACGTCTTCTCGATCGTGTACTCGTGGCGGGCGCGCCGATTGGTCGCGACGACCTTCTCTCCGCGTTCCCTGGGCATGACGCCCCAGTCTACGCGCGCAGCCAGCGGCGGATCGCGAAGCCCGCAGACAACGCAGCCAGCACGATCCCGATCACGATGATCACCGGGATGACCACGGCCAGGTCAGCCGTGCCGACCCAGGTGGTGACGAAGGTGATCCGCCCGCTCAGGTAGCTTCCGACGCCGAACTGCACGATCGCCCATACCGCCACGCTCGCCAGGATCGACCCGATCAACGCGGCGAACACGCCCTCCAGGATGAACGGCGTCTGGATGAACCGGTTCGACGCGCCGACCAGGCGCATGATGCCGATCTCGCGTCGCCTGGCGAACGCCGACAGTCGGATGGTGGTCGCGATCAGCAGCACGGCGGCGATGAGCATGAGCGCGGCGATGCCCACGGCGATGTACGTCGCGATCGTGAGCGCGGAGAACAGCGGCTCGAGATACTGCATCTGGTCGGCGACCTCTTCGACCCCGTCCATGCCGCTGAAGGCCTCGGCGATCACATCGGACTGGGACTGGTCGACGAGGTTGATCGAGAAGGTCGCGTTGATCTGGTCGGCGCTGATGATGCTGGCGTATTCGTCGCCGAGCTGCGCGATGGCGTCCTGATAGGCCTCGTCGCTCGTCTCGAAGGTGTAGTCGCGGATCAGCGGCGACAGCGCCGGACCGTCCAGTTCCGCCTCGACGGCGTCGATCTGGTCCTGGGTCGCCGCCTGGCCCTCGGTGCAGGTGGATGCCGTCGACACGCTCGTGCACATGTACACCGCGACCTGGGCGCGATCGACCCAGAAGTCGTTCATCTTGCCGATCTGCAACTGCATGAGCCCGGCAGCACCGACGAAGGTCAGCGACACGAAGGTCACCAGCACGACCGAGATGACCATGGAGGCGTTGCGGCGCAGCCCGCTCAGCGCCTCGCCGAGGATCAGCCCGCCCCTCATCGCGTCGGCCCCACTTCGTCGTCGTCCCCGCCCAGTCCGAGGCGGTCGGCCAGACCCAGCTCCTCGATCGGGACGACCGGGATGCCGCCGGCCGGCGTCGGCGGGGGGGCGCTCCGGTCGTCGAGCGTCAACGGCTCGATCTGACCGGTCTCGGCGATCTCCCGCTGCAACTCCTGCACCGCCGTCAGCGCCGCGGTCGCCTCGGCGCCCCGCTCGGTCTGCGGCGCCAGCTTCGGGATCGACGAGGTGTCGCCGTATCCGCCGTGGCTCTCGTCGCGCACCATCTCGCCGAACTGCAGCTCGATCACCCGGCGGCGCATCTGGTCGACGAAGGCGGCCTCATGGGTGGCGGTGATGACCGTCGTGCCAGCGGCGTTGATGCGAGCGAGCAGCTGCATGATGCCCACGGAGGTCGCGGGGTCGAGGTTCCCGGTCGGCTCGTCGGCCAGGAGCACCTGCGGCCGGTTGACGATCGCGCGGGCGATCGCGACGCGCTGCTGCTCGCCGCCGGACAGCTCGTGCGGCAGCCGTTTCTCCTTGCCCTCCAGGCCCACCAGCGCGAGCGCCTCCGGGACGGCCTGCTGGATGAAGCCCTTGGAGGAGCCGATCACCTGCAGGGAGAACGCGACGTTCTGGAACGCGTTCTTGGTCGGCAGCAGCCGGAAGTCCTGGAACACCGCGCCGACGTTGCGCCGGAAGAACGGCACCTTGCGGCTGGGCACGGTGCGCAGGTCGCGACCGAGCACGACGACCCGGCCCTCGCTGGGGACGTCCTCGCGCAGAATGAGGCGCAGGCAGGAGGACTTTCCCGACCCCGACGCCCCGACGAGGAAGACGAACTCTCCGCGCTCCACCTCGAAGTCCACCTGGTGCAGGGCGGGCTTGGAGGTGCCGCGATAGCGTTTGGTGACGTTCTCGAAGCGGATCATGGCTCGGTCAGCCTAAGCGCGGCGTCGGCGAATACGCGCAGCCGCCCCGGCGCGCCGCGTCCCTATGAGTGCAGCCCGCCTCAGTCGTCGTCCCTGCGCTTGCGCCAGCGGATGCCGGCGGCGATCAGACCGTCCAGGTCGCCGTCGAAGACCGATGCCGGGTTCCCGACCTCGTAGCCGGTGCGCAGGTCCTTGACCAGCTGCTGGCCGTAGAGGAAGTAGGAGCGCATCTGGTCGCCCCAGCTCGCCGTGATGACCCCGGCGAGCTCCTTCTTCTTGGCGGCCTCCTCCTCCTTCTGCAGCAGCATCAGGCGCGTCTGCAGCACCCGCATGGCCGCGGCGCGGTTCTGGATCTGGCTCTTCTCGTTCTGCATCGACACGACGATGCCGGTCGGGATGTGGGTGATGCGCACCGCGGAGTCGG
>JASGDW010000084.1:0-3144 GCA_047606965.1 Microbacterium sp. | reverse complement strand
GTGCTGCTGGGCTCCCGCATCCGCGAGGGCCTCGCGATCCGCGACCTCGCGCCCGAGGCCCGCCACGCGGTAGCCGGGCTCGTCGCCGACGGCCTGGTCGATCCGGGCCGTGCGCTGCGCGGCCGTCTCGTGCTCACCCGAGCCGGCCGCCTGCTCGCCGACGCGGTGGTGCGGGCCCTGACGACCTAGGTCGCGGGATACACTGGCACTCGACGACTCGGAGTGCCAGCGGGAGGAGGCGGCATGGTCAGCGAGCGGGGACTCGAGGTTCTGCGTGCGATCGTCCAGGACTACGTGTCCACACGCGAGCCGGTCGGCAGCAAGTCGATCGTCGACCGTCACTCCTTCGGCGTCTCGGCGGCCACGATCCGCAACGACATGGCGCTGCTCGAGGACGAGGAGCTCATCGTCGCCCCGCACACCTCCTCGGGGCGTGTCCCGACCGACAAGGGCTACCGCGTCTTCGTCAACCACCTGGCGCAGCTGCGTCCCCTCAGCCCCGCCCAGCGCAGCGCGATCGCGGCGTTCCTGGCCGACCCCGCCGACCTGGACGACCTGCTCGCCCGCACGGTGCGCGCCCTCACCCAGCTGACCGGTCAGGTCGCGCTCGTGCAGTACCCCTCGTTCGAGCGCGCGACCGTCACCCACGTGGAGCTCGTGCACCTCGGCGGCAGCCGGGTCGTCGTGATCCTCGTGACCGACACCGGGCGCGTCTCGCAGCGCATCGCGCTCGTCGCCGAAGACCTCGACGAGACGGACGTCGCAGCTCTCCGGGCGCGGGCGAGCGTGCTCGTGACCGGGCGGCCCGTGCGTGACGGAGTGGCCGTCGTGGCGGCGGCCGCGGAAGCGCTGCCGGCCGAGGGGACGCGATCCGACCGGGCGCTGCGTGCTGTGCTGCGCGTCGTGGGCGAGGAGCTCGAGGAGTTCCGCCAGGACCGCCTGGTCATGGCAGGGGTGGCGAGCCTGGCACGCAGCGAGGGCGACTTCCGTGGCAGCATCTCGCCCCTGCTGGAAGCGCTGGAGGAGCAGGTCACGCTGCTGCGGCTGGTGGGCGAGATGGTCGCCGACGAGCAGGGGCTGGCAGCGTCCATCGGCAGGGAGAACGAGCCTTTCGGCCTGGCCGAGGCCTCGGTCGTGACGGCCGACTACGACACCCGCGCCGGCGCGGCGCGGGTCGGCCTGCTGGGTCCGGTGCGCATGGACTATCCGAGCAACCTCGGCGCGGTGCGGGCGGTCGCCCGATACCTCAGCCGGCTGCTCGACGAGGACGAACGCGCCCGCTGAGCGGGCGCGCGGTGACCGCGGAGACCGCGGAGAGAAAGGCGAGAGTGGCTGACCACTACGAAGTGCTGGGCGTGTCGCGCGACGCGTCGCCGGACGAGATCAAGAGGGCGTACAGGCGCCTGGCCCGCCAGCTGCATCCGGACGTGAACCCCGGGGAGGAGGCGGCGGAGCGGTTCAAGCTCGTGACCCACGCGTACGACGTGCTCAGCGACCCCGAGCAGCGGCGCCGCTACGACATGGGCGGCGACTCCGCCGGATTCGGCGGGGCGGGCTTCGGCGGCTTCGGCGACATCTTCGACTCGTTCTTCGGCGGTGGCGGCGGGCAACGGTCGCGGCCGCGGTCCCGACGGGAGCGCGGGCAGGACGCCCTCGTGAGGGTGACGCTCGAGCTCGGCGACGTCGTGTTCGGCGCGCACCGCGACCTCGAGGTCGACACCGCCGTGCTCTGCGAGACCTGCCAGGGCGGCTGCTGCCAGCCGGGGACGGCGCCGGTCACCTGCGACGTGTGCCACGGCGCCGGGAACGTGCAGCGCACCGTCCGCAGCCTGATCGGCAACGTCGTCACGAGCCAGCCCTGCACCGCCTGCCAGGGCTACGGCACGACGATCCCGTATCCGTGCGCGACCTGCCACGGCCAGGGCCGGGTCCGCGCGCGCCGCACCGTGTCGGTCGACATCCCCGCCGGCGTCGAGACCGGGCTGCGGCTGCAACTGCCGGGCTCGGGCGAGGTCGGTCCCGCCGGCGGCCCGAACGGCGACCTGTACCTGGAGATCACGGTGTCCCCGCACGAGGTGTTCAGCCGCGACGGCGACGACGTCCTGGCGACCCTCGAGGTGTCGATGACCGATGCGATCCTCGGCACCACGGCGCGCATCGAGTCGCTCGACGGGCCGGTCGAGCTCGAGATCCGTGCCGGGGTGCAGGCCGGGGACGTGCTGACGATCAAGGGGCGCGGCATCACCCCCCTGCGCGGCACCGGGCGCGGCGACCTGCGGGTCGGGGTGCACGTGGTGACCCCGACCAGGCTCGACGCCAGGGAGCGCGCCCTCATCGAGGATTTCGCCGCGCGCACGAAGGCGCCGGCGCCGCGACTGGCGGAGTTCCAGCAGGGGCTGTTCGCGAAGCTGCGCGACAGGTTCCGGAACGGCTGAGCGATGCCGTTGCACTTCGTGGACGCGGGTGCGGCGTCGGCGCGAGTGGGTGGCACGGTCGTGCTCACCGGCGCCGAGGCCCACCACGCCGCGGCGGTGCGGCGGGTGCGTGTCGGCGAGGAGGTGACCGTCGGCGACGGCGCCGGCGTCTGGCTGACCGGGTCGGTGTCGGAGGTGGCCGCGCGCGAGGTCGTCGTCGCGGTGACCACACGGGAGGAGCACCCGGCGTCGCGCCCGCGGCTCGTGCTCGTGCAGGCGCTCGCGAAGGGCGATCGCGACGAGCTGGCCGCGCAGACCGCCACCGAGCTCGGCGTCGACGAGATCGTGCCGTGGCAGTCGGCGCGCTCGGTCGTGCGCTGGGAGGGGGCGAAGGCCGAGAAGGGACGCACCCGCTGGGAGGCCATCGCGCGCGAGGCGGCGAAGCAGGCGCACCGGCCCTGGATCCCCCACGTCGCGGCGCTCGCGCGCACCGTGGAGGTCGCCGCGCGGGCCGCGGGTGCGCTGACGATCGTGCTGGAGCCGACGGCCTCCGGCTCTCTGACCGCGCTCGGCCCGGCGCTGCGGGATGCCGACGAGGTGCTGCTGGTCGTAGGACCCGAGGGCGGGGTCGCCCCGGACGAGATCGAACGGCTCACCGCGGCCGGCGCCCGCCTCGCGCGCCTGGGCGCCGAGGTGCTGCGCACCTCGACCGCCGGGCCGGCCGCGCTGG
>JASGDW010000083.1:0-7794 GCA_047606965.1 Microbacterium sp. | reverse complement strand
TTCCGAGCACGTTCGTCACATACGCGGCGCGCAGTTGCTCGACGGTGGTGGTGGAGATCCCGTCACCCCCCGGGTTCACTCCGGCGTTGTTCACCAGGATGTCCAGCGCGCCCACCGTGGCGGCCGCTGCGGTGACGGAGTCGGCGTCGCGCACGTCGAGTCGCACGAAGCGGGCGCCGCGCCCTAGTCGCTCCGCGGCCACGGCGCCCTTCGCTGCATCGCGTGCACCCACCCACACCGTGATGCCTCGGGCCAGCAGCTGGTCTGCGGTCTCGTATCCGATGCCGCTGTTCGCGCCCGTGATGAGCGCGACGCCCGAGGACAGCTCGTCTCCCGGCCCGGGGAGCGCGTCGGCGTGTGTCGCCATGTCTTTCTCCAACTCCAACGATGTAGTTGCTATTGCGGACACCGTAACACAGGGTCCAACCCGACGGTTGGTAGTGTGGTGGGGTGGCATGGGACACCGAAGGAACCCGGCGCAAGCTGCGCGAGGCTGCGCTGGTCGAGTTCGCCGAGCGAGGTTTCGACGGAACCACCATGAACGCGATCGCGCAGCGTGCGGGGGTGAACAAGGAACGCCTCTACAGCTACTTCGGCGACAAGCGGGCACTATGGGGCCTCGTGCTCTCCGAGCAGTTGGAACGCCTGGCCGCCTCCGTGGAGGTCGCGGGTGTGTCCCTCGACGACGT
Source organism: Microbacterium sp. (assembly GCA_047606965.1). Lineage (GTDB taxonomy): Bacteria > Actinomycetota > Actinomycetes > Actinomycetales > Microbacteriaceae > Microbacterium. The sequence goes on along the minus strand of JASGDW010000083.1, from coordinate 7,105 downwards.
CGGCGAGTTCGCCGGCGCGACCTTCGACTACCACGCCGCCCACCCAGAGCTCGCTCGTCTGCTCCAATGGGAGGGCTTGCAGGGCGGAGCGCCCGCCGACGCGCTGGCACGCGCGGAGCACTACCGCGCCAAGGTGGAGAGGTTCACGCACGCCCAACGCGACGGCGTGCTCGACGGCGACCTGGATCCCGCGCACCTCGTCTTCGCGCTGATCGCCCTCGCAGCCTGGTGGCAGACCGTCCCGCAACTGGCTGAGATGATCACCGGCGCGGGTACGGACGACGAACGCGAGCGAGCAGCACGCCGGCGTTTCGTGGTCACCGCCGCCCGTCGCCTCGCCGCGCCGACACGCACGTAGCCGCCCCTCCGCCGAGAGCGCGATGCGGCGTCGGCATGTCCATCCGTCTGGGGGCTGCCGGGAAGACGGCGGATCCGGGACTGGCCCGACCGCCACTCAGGCGCTCATGGCCTCCCGCGCGCGCAGGTCCTTGCGCAGGATCTTGCCCGACGTCGACCTGTGCGCGCGGCGCACCGTAGGTGGTTTCGGCGCCCGTGGCCGGATCGATGAGCGCGCTGCGGGCCGGCTCGGCGGGCTCGAGGGAGGCGAACAGGCTGGGGAACACGCGCCTCTCCTTCGAAACGTCGTGCGGTGCGCTGCCTGTGTGTGGGGGTGTTCGTGCGGCACACGGGCGACGTCCACGTCCACGTGCCCCGTTCGCGCTCGCGAACGCGGCGCAGAGTCTGCGCTCCGACGGTTAACCTGGCCGGATGACGGGCAGATAATCGGCGGTGTCGCGCCCACCGGGCATCCCGCCCCGATCGAGACGATCGTCGATGTGGCCCTCGCGGCCCACGCGCGGCTGTGGGCCGCCGCAGGCACGGCGCACACGATGTTCGCGCTCACTTTCGATCAGCTCGTGGCGCTGACCGGTGGCACGGTGCACCGGGTCGACCGACCGCCCGTCTAGTCGGCGCCCGTCGGGCCGCCGCGTTCGACATACACCCACGCGGTCCGGCCGCTGCCCAGCGTCACGGCCGCGCGCCGGTAGATCGACACCTCGTACTCGTCGGCGGCGTCCACCTCGTCCGGGGTCACCGCGAGCACGACCCCCACGACCTTGTCGAGCGGATTCCCGGTGTGCCGCAGGATCGGATGCTCCGACCGGCCCGACAGGTCGACCACCCGCGGATCCTCGATCTCGGCGTACTCCAGCCGGTATCCGGACAGCACGTCCTCGTCACCGTCGACGAGCCGTCCGAAGGTGTCCAACTGCACCTCCGCGTGCTGCAGCGTGCCGTAGGTGAACAGCAGCTGATCCGCGCGCCCCATGACGCTCAGGGTAGCGCTCAGACCGCGAACACCGCACGGGCGACCGCGAATATGGCCAGGCCCGCCAGCGACCCCACGACCGTGCCGTTGAGTCGGATGTACTGCAGGTCGCGCCCGACCATCAGCTCGATCTTCTGCGTGGTCTCGTCGGCGTCCCAGCGCTCCACGGTCTCCGAGATGACCGAGGCGATGTCGTGGCGGTACCGGTCGACGAGGAACACCGCCGCATCGGTCACCCAGACGTCGACCCGGTGCTGCACGGTCTCGTCGGTGACCAGGCGCTCCCCGATCTGCGTCAGGGCCTCCGCCGCGCGTCGGCGCAGCGGGCCATCGGGGTCGGCGAGTGCGCGCAGCAGGCCGTTCTTCGCGGTGTCCCACGCCTCACCGGCCAGCTCTCGCACCCGCGGCGAGTCGAACACCTCCGACTTCGCGCCCTCGAAGCGGGCGATCGTCGCCGGGTCGTGCTGCAGATTGTCCGCGAGGCGGGCGAGGTAGGTGTCGACGGCGCGGCGGGCGGGATGCTGCGGGTCCGCACGTACGGCGTCCACGAATCTGATCGCCTCGTGGTACGCGGCCTCGTCGATGAGGCCGCTGACCACCGAAGGCACCCACGACGGCAGACGCCGCGAGACGAGCCCCGAGAACGAGCTCCGGTTGGCCTCGAGCCAGGCGGCGAGCGAGTCGGTGGCCAGGTCGACCGCCTCGTGGTGAGCGCCGGCGCCGACGAGGCGCTCCAGCCAGCCCCCCAGCGGCGGCCCCCACTCCGGCGCGACGAGGTGGTCGTGGGCGAGGTCGGCGAGCAGGTCCTGCACGTCGTCGTCGCTCAGGGCGCGCAGGACGCCGCCGGCCGCGGCGGCCGCCTCCGAGGCGACGCGGCCGGCGTGCGCGCTCTGACGCAGCCACTCACCCAGGCGGGCCGCGATCGGGGTCGCCGTGAGCTTGCCGCGCACCACCTCGGCCGACAGGAAGTTGGTCTCCACGAACTCCCCGAGGGAGCGGCCGATCTCGTCCTTGCGCTGCGGGATGATCGCGGTGTGGGGGATCGGCAGGCCGAGCGGCCGGCGGAACAGCGCGGTGACCGCGAACCAGTCGGCGAGGGCGCCGACCATGCCGCCCTCCGCCGCGGCGCGCACGTAGCCGAGCCACGGATACCGGGCCTGCAGCGCGAAGGAGATGCAGAACACGACCGCCAGCACCGCCAGGGCGCCCAGCGCGATGCCCTTCATCACCCGCAGCCCCCGCAGGCGTTCGCGATCCGCCGGCGAGAGCAGCGCCGCAGGGGTCCGGGTCATGCGGTCATCCTCGCACGGGGCCGTTCCCTCAGGCGGCCTCGTCGCGCTGGCTCGTCCAGCCGCGGTCGAAGCTGCGATCGCCGCGGATGCGGGACGCGACACCCTCCAGGCGTGCGAGCGTCTCGGCGTCCGGCCGTGCGCCCACAGCGGGCAACCACTCGTCGACGTGGCGCGAGAACCGCGAGCCCGGGATCGGGGCGACCGGGATGCCGAGCGCCTCACCGCGGGCGAACAGCCAGGCCAGCGCGAGCTGGGCGCCGGTGAGCCCGGTATCCGCCGCGATCGCGAGGAACTCGGCGCGCAGCCCGGCGTTGGCCTCCAGGTTCTCGGGTCTGAACCGCGGGAACTTCGGCCGGCCGTCGCCGTCGCCGATCTGCGTGGGCGAGAAGCCGTCGGTCAGCCAGGCCCGGCTGAGCGGCGAGTAGGGCACGAACCCGACTCCCAGCTCGATCGCGGCGGGCACGACCGAGGCCTCGACATCGCGGCTGACGACACTCCACTCGGTCTGTACCGCGGCGATCGGGTGCACCGAATGCGCCCGGCGCAACTCGTCGGCGGTCGCCTCGGAGAGCCCCAGGTGGCGCACCTTGCCCTCCGCGACGAGCTCCGCCATGGCGCCGACGGTCTCCTCTATGGGCACGTTCGGGTCGACGCGGTGCTGGTAGTAGAGGTCGAGGTGGTCGGTGCCCAGGCGCGTGAGGCTCGACTCGATCTGCTCGCGCACGTAGGCGCGGTCGCCGCGGATGCCGCGGGAGCCGATCGCGCCGCCGTCGATGCCGAACTTGCTGGCCAGCACGATCTCGTCGCGGCGCGTGGCCGCCAGTCGCGAGATGATGCGCTCGCTGCGGCCGCCGCCGTAGATGTTCGCCGTGTCCACGAAGGTCAGGCCGGCGTCCACCGCGTGGGTCAGCGTGGCCAGCGCGGTGTCGTCGTCGACGGGGCCGTAGACGTCGGACAGGCTCATGGCGCCGTAGCCGAGGGCGCTGACGGTCAGGTCGTCACCGAGGGTGACGGAGGGCAGGGAGGTCATGGGCGGATCTCAACTCTCGATCGGGCCGAGCCATGCGGCGGCGACGGTGGCGTGGGCGGACTCGGGGTCGGAGGGGTGGAACAGGCCGGCGAGCACATCGCGGTAGAGGCGGCCGAGCTCGGCGCTCGCGACGTACGAGGACCCGCCGGCGACCAGCACCGCCTCGTCGACGATCCGCTTCGCGGCCGTCACCGCGCGGTGCTTGAGACCCGACAGCAGCGAGAACCAGCGCGGCCCGTGGTCGGCCAGCTCGTCGATGTCGCGGGCGAGGGCGGCCAGCTGCGGCCCGAGCGCGTCGTAGGCCAGGGCCATCTCGGCCACGCGCCACCGGATGTCGGGATCCTGCGCGTAGGTCGTGCCGGTGCGCGCGGAGGTGCGCCCCCGCGCCGAGGCCACGGCGAGCTCGAGGGCGCGATGTGCGATGCCGGTGTAGACCGAGGCCAGCAGCAGCTCGAACACGCTGAAGATGCCGAACACGATCGGGTCGGCGCCCGGTCCGGGCGGCACCCGGCGCACGACCCGGTCGACGGGCGCGACGGCGCCGCGCAGCTCGGTCGTGCGCGACTGCGTCGCCCGCATCCCGACGGTGTCCCAGTCGTCGCGGGTCGCGACCGCCTCGGTGCGCGGCACGAAGGCGTAGACGAGCTTCGGGCCGTCGGGCGAGGCGGTGTCCAGGCCGTGCAGGCCCAGCTGGGTCCACGCCGGCGCGAGGGAGGTGAAGATCTTCGTCCCGGTGAACGCGTAGCCGCCGTCGGGCTGCGGCTCGGCGACGGTGTCGCTGCCGAACAGCACGAGGTCGTTGCCGGCCTCGCTGATGCCGAACGCGAACAGCTCTCCCGCGACCGCCCCGGTCTGCACGAAGGCGAGGTCGTCGATGCCGCGGTCGCGCAGCACCTTCGCGACGCCGGTCCATACCAGGTGCATGTTGACCGCCAGGGCCGTCGCCGGGGCGGCGGCCGCGAGCCGCTGCTGCAGCACGCACGCCTCGGCCAGGGCGAGGCCGGCGCCGCCGCGGTCGGTCGACACCAGGACGGCGAGGTATCCGGCGTCCCGCAGCTCGGCGAGGTCTTCCTCCGGGAAGCGGTTCTCGGCGTCGTAGCCGGCGGCCCGTCCGCGGATGCGCTCCAGCAGGTCGTCGGGCAGGTACGCGGCCGGATCGAAGGCGGTCATGCCGGGGCCTCTCGCGGTGTTCGGGCGGCTCGGCCGGATCGGGACGCCGCGGGGGAGTCCCGTCCCCGGCGCGGCAGCGCGAGGGAGGCGAGCATACGACAACCCTACGGCGGTGCGGACGGCGCCGGGGCCGTGCGGTCACGTCGCGACACGCCGGAGCCGGCTGTGGATGTCGGTGGCCCGGCGTAGCGTCCGCAGGTGTGCGGCGGCGGTGGCCGGAGCTCGGAATCGGCCTGCGTTCAGCCGTTTTCCAGGCTTCCGACCGGTCGCCGATCTGTGGATGAAACGGTGGAGAACGTGTGTTGTACCTGGGGAGGACAGTGGAAAAACTACACGGATGTAACTACTACCTGTTGTGGTGCTTCCCGATGTCCATCCCCATATGTAGTATTGAGATCCCGGCGGCCGGAGAGCCGGCACACACTCGGAGAAAAGAAGGGAAAGGGCCCGAACATGGCGATCACCGTCTACACGAAGCCTTCATGCGTGCAGTGCACCGCGACCTACCGTGCGCTGGACTCCAAGGGCATCGAGTACGAGGTCCACGACCTCTCCGAAGACCCGACCGCGCTGGCGCAGGTCAAGGCGCTCGGCTACCTGCAGGCGCCGGTCGTCATCACCGATGAGGACCACTGGTCCGGCTTCCGCCCGGACAAGATCGACGAGCTCGCCTCGCGCCTGGTCTGAGCCATGACGACCGCGACGGCTCCGGGCGGCGCGGTCCGTCACCACGAGACCGCGAGTCCGCTCCTGGTCTATTTCTCCAGCGTGTCGGGCAACACCGCCCGGTTTGTCGAGAAGCTCGGGATGCGTGCGCTGCGCATCCCGCTGCATCCCACCGATCCCCCTCTCGTCGTGGACGAGCCCTTCGTCCTGGTCACCCCCACCTACGGGGGCGGTCAGGGCGCGGGCGAGGAGAAGGGGGCGGTGCCCAAGCAGGTGATCCGGTTCCTCAACGAGGAGCGCAACCGCAGCCTGATCCGCGGGGTCGTCTCCGCGGGCAACACCAACTTCGGCGAGGCGTACTGCGTCGCCGGAGACATCATCAGCCGCAAGTGCCGTGTGCCGCACTTGGACCGGTTCGAACTGTTCGGCACGCCGGAGGACGTCGATCGCATCGGCGTCGGATTGGAACGATGGTGGACGCAGCACTGACCGACACGGGGTTCAAGACCGACACGCGCTATGACGGGCTGGACTACCACTCGCTCAACGCGATGCTGAACCTGTACGACGAGCAGGGCCGCATCCAGTTCGACGCCGACAAGCGGGCGGCGCGGGAGTACTTCCTGCAGCACGTCAATCAGAACACCGTGTTCTTCCACTCCCTCAGGGAGCGGCTCGACTATCTGGTCGACAAGCAGTACTACGAGCCGGCGGTGCTGGCGAAGTACCCCTTCGCCTTCATCGAGGAGCTGCACGAGCGCGCGTATGCGGCGAAGTTCCGCTTCGACACCTTCCTCGGCGCGTTCAAGTACTACACGAGCTACACGCTCAAGACCTTCGACGGCAAGCGGTACCTGGAGCGGTTCGAGGACCGGGTGGTCATGACCGCGCTCGGCCTCGCCGACGGCGACCAGAAGCTCGCCCGCGATCTGACCGACGAGATCATCTCCGGCCGGTTCCAGCCGGCTACCCCGACGTTCCTGAACACCGGCAAGGCGCAGCGCGGCGAGCTCGTCTCCTGCTTCCTGCTGCGCATCGAGGACAACATGGAGTCGATCTCGCGCGGCATCAACTCCTCTCTGCAGCTGAGCAAGCGCGGCGGCGGCGTGGCGCTGCTGCTGTCGAACATCCGCGAGTCCGGCGCCCCGATCAAGCAGATCGAGAACCAGTCCAGCGGCATCATCCCGGTCATGAAGCTGCTCGAGGACAGCTTCAGCTACGCCAACCAGCTCGGTGCGCGCCAGGGCGCCGGCGCGGTGTACCTGTCTGCCCACCACCCCGACATCATGCGGTTCCTCGACACCAAGCGCGAGAACGCCGACGAGAAGATCCGCATCAAGACCCTGTCGCTGGGCGTCGTGGTGCCCGACATCACGTTCGAGCTGGCGCGCAACGACGAGGACATGTACCTGTTCTCGCCCTACGACGTCGAGCGTGTCTACGGCGTGCCCTTCGGCGACATCTCGGTCACCGAGAAGTATCGCGAGATGGTCGACGATGTGCGCATCAAGAAGACGAAGATAGGCGCGCGGGCGTTCTTCCAGACCCTGGCCGAGATCCAGTTCGAGTCGGGCTACCCGTACATCATGTTCGAGGACACCGTGAACCGGGCCAACC
>JASGDW010000082.1:0-8406 GCA_047606965.1 Microbacterium sp. | reverse complement strand
CGGCGCCGCGGCGGTCTCCAGCGGGGCGGCGCAGGTCGCCGACGGCGCGGCGTCCGCGGCATCCGGCGCGGCTTCGCTCAGCTCGGGGGCGACGAGCGTGAGCGACGGGGCCTCGACGCTCGCCGCCGGGCTGCCCACCCTGGCCTCCGGCCTCACGCAGCTGCGCGACGGGCTCGACGACGGCGTCGCGCAGATCCCCGACTCGGACGCGGACCTGCGCGCGCAGCAGGCGAGCACCATCTCGGACCCGGTCGCGATCTCGAGCGACGCACTGACCGCTGCGGGTGGCTACGGCGCGGGGCTCGCCCCCTTCTTCGCGGCGCTGGCCGGCTGGATCGGCATCTACGCGCTGTTCCTGATCGTCAAGCCGATCTCCAAGCGCGCGGTCACGGCGCTGCACTCGCCGATCCGGATCGCCCTCGCGGGCTGGCTGACGCCCGCGCTTCTGGGCGGCCTGCAGATGGCGGCGCTGTTCGGCATCCTGGCCGTCGCCCTCGGCTTCGGCGTCGCGAACCCGCTCGCGACGCTGGGGATCATGGTGCTCGCCTCGTTCACCTACGCCGCGATCATCCTGGCGTTGAACGTGTGGCTCGGGTCGGTCGGACAGTTCGTCGGACTCGTGCTCATGGTGCTGCAGCTGGTGACGGCCGGCGGCACGTTCCCCTGGCAGACCCTGCCGGCGCCGCTCGTCGGGCTCCACCAGGTGCTGCCGATGGGATACGTCGTCGACGCGATGCGCCAGCTCATGTACGGCGGCGACCTGGCGCGCGTCGCCGGCGACGTCGCGGTGCTGGGCGCGTGGATGCTGGGCGCCCTCGTGGCCGCCGCGATCGGTGTGACGCGCATGACGCATCGGCGCACGCTGCGGGACCTGGCCCCCAGCCTGATCGGGTAGCCGGCCACGCATCCTGCGCGAGACCGCATCTGCATGCCGAGACCGCATGCTGAGCACTCAGTCTCGGCGTGCAGCTGCAGTCTCGCGCGGGGAGGAGGGGGCGCGAACCGGATGCCGGCGCTCAGCGCTCGGGGGTGCCCGGCGCCTCGGCCGACCGCCGCGCCTCGGCGAGCTCGTCGACGTGCAGCGTGCTGCGGTCGATCGTGCCGTTGCGGTAGGCCTGGCGCCCGACCATGTGCGCCGACAGCGGCGCGGTCGCCAGCTGGATGAGCACGATCGGCGTGAGGAACGCCACGACCGGCCACGACCGCATCGACAGCGCGATCGCGAGGCAGATCAGCACGAATCCAAGCACCTGGGGCTTGGTCGCCGCGTGCAGCCGCGTCGGCACGTCGCGGAACCGCACCAGACCGATCGCCGCCGTCAGGCACAGGATCGCCCCGGCGAGGATCAGCACGAGCGAGGCCGCGTCCAGAGCGCTCTCCCAGCTCATCGTCCCTCCCCGTCCCGGCGCGCGACGAAGCGCGCGATCGAGATCGACCCGAACACCCCGACCGCCGCGACCACCAGCAGCACCGGCAGCGTGCGCGTGTGGTGGTCGATCGCCATCTCCGCCCCGAGCACGCACATCACCTCGGTCAGCAGCACGTCGCCGGCCACCGCGCGGTCCAGGATCGACGGGCCCACGACGACGCGCCACAGCGTCACCAGGGCCGCGACGCCGAACACCGCGTAGACGACCACCAGCAGGACGCTCATCGCAGCGCCTCCCGCATCTCTCGCACCTGCGCACGCGATCCGACGGCGTTCACGATCCGCCGCTCCCACCGCAGCACGCTCGCGCGCTGCGCCTCGACGTCCGCATCCGACCGCACCCCGATCACGTGCAGGTACAGGATGTGGCGACCCCGGTCGACGTCGACGATCAGCGACCCCGGGATCAGCGAGCACGTGACCGCGGTGTGCGCCAGGATGACGTCGTCGTCGACGATCAGCGGCACCGCGATGACCGCCGCCCCCGGCTGGCGGCGCGGGTCGATCACCTGCCACGCCACCGTGAGCGAGCCGCGCACGAGCGCGCCGAGGAAGGTCACCACGAACACCAGGCCGTGCCAGAGGTTCACCCGGCCGGACAGCTCCACCGGCGGCAGCCGGAACACGCGCGTAACCACGATCGCGGCGATCACGCCCGTGAGCAGCGCCAGCACCGTGAACTGCTGCCACAGCAGCATCCACAGGGCGATCAGCCACAGGAAGAACGGGAGCTGCCGCCACAGCTGCAGCAGGGCGCCGCGCCGCGGGCTCATGATCCGGCCTCGCTCTCGAGCTGCACGAGGGTGACCGCCTGGTCGAGGTCGGTGCCGATGCGCGCGCACAGGTCGTAGAGCGGCCCGGCGAACACGGTGAGGGCCACCGTCGCGGCGACCATGCCGACGGTCGCCGCGGTCATGACCCGCGGGATGCGCCGCTGCGCGGTCTGGACGCCGGCCGCCGGCGCCTCGCCGAGGTACGAGATGCGCGCCTCGACCTCCGGCTCCTCCGACGCGTCGTCGCTCTCGCGCCAGAAGCCGAGGTTCCATGCGCGCATCAGGGCGTAGAGCGTGAGCAGCGAGGTGACGACGCCCCCGACGATCAGCACGATCGTCAGCGGCGTCCCGACCTGCGCCGCCGCGTCGAACAGCGCGAACTTGCCGATGAAGCCGGAGAACGGCGGCAGGCCGCCGAGGTTGACCGCCGGGATGAAGTAGAGCACGGCGATCAGAGGCGCCGCCGTCATGAGCCCGCGCAGCTTGAGGATCGAGGTCGTGCCCGCGCGCCGCTCCACGAGCCCGACCGCGAGGAACAGGGTCGTCTGCACCACGATGTGGTGGACCATGTAGTAGATGGTCGCGCCGATGGCCGCGGGCGTCGCGATCGCGATGCCGAAGATCATGTAGCCGATGTGGCTGACGAGCGTGAACGACAGGATGCGTTTGAGCTCGGCCTGCGCGACGGCGCCCAGCACTCCGACGATCATGGTCGCCAGCGCCACCACCATCAGCAGCACGTCGACCTGGCTCTCGCCGAACAGCTGCGTCTCGGTGCGGATGATCGCGTACACGCCGACCTTCGTCAGCAGACCCGCGAACACCGCCGTGACCGGTGCCGGCGCGGTCGGGTACGAGTCGGGCAGCCAGAACGACAGCGGGAACACCGCGGCCTTGATGCTGAAGGCCAGCAGCAGCATCAGGTGCAGCACGAGCTGCACGTCCTGCGGCAGCTCGCCCATGCGCTGCGCGATCTGCGCCATGTTCACGGTGCCCAGCGCCCCGTAGATCATCGCGATCGCGGCGAGGAACAGGATCGACGACACGAGCGAGACGACGATGTAGACCACGCCCGAGCGGATGCGGGCCTCGGTGCCGCCCAGCGTGATCAGTACGTAGGAGGCCACCAGCAGGATCTCGAACCCGACGTAGAGGTTGAACAGGTCGCCCGCGATGAAGGCGTTGAAGATCCCGGCGGCCAGGATCAGGTAGGAGGGGTGGAAGATCGAGACGGGCGTGTCGTCGTCGCCGTCGGCGGCGCCCTGTCCGACCGAGAACAGCAGCACCGCGAGCAGCACCACGCTCGAGACGACCACCAGCAGCGCCGCCAGCCGGTCGACGTACAGCACGATGCCGAAGGGGATCGGCCAGCCTCCCACGGCGACCGCCGTCGGCTCGCCGAGATCGACCGCGACCAGCAGCACGGTCGCGATCGCGAGCACCGCGGTCAGGGTCACGATCGAGACGCCGACCTGGATGCGGCGGTGCCGCCCGAACACGAGCGTCGTGCCGGCGCCGAGCAGCGGCAGTGTCACCAAAAGCGGCACGAGGAAGCTCATCGTTCATCCCTCCCCCGAGCATGTCCCAGTTCGGCGCGCTCTGAAGCCTGCTGAACACGCCGAACTGGGACATGACCCGCGCCGAACTGGGACACGTTCATCGGGCGCCCCCGTCCGTCGGGGCGTCGTCGCGCAGCGCAGGCACGTCACGGCTGTCGAGCACCGTGATCGGCGAGGTATCGACGTCCACGAAGTCGGTCGCCGCGTCGGCGTCCTCGACCTCCTCGTCCATCGACTCGTCGGTCTCGGCGCCGCGCTCGCGGATGGCGACGTCCTCCTCGTCGTCTTCGACCGTGTCGGCCTGGCCGAGCTGCCACGACCGGTAGATGAGCGCGAGCAGGAACGCGGAGACCGCGAAGGTGATGACGATGGCGGTCAGCATGAGAGCCTGCGGCAGCGGGTCGGAGAACTCGTCCGGATCGCCCGAGCCGAAGAACGGCGCCGTGCCGGGGAAGCCCATGACGATCAGCAGCAGCAGGTTGGCGGCGTTGCCCAGCAACAGGAAGCCGATGAGCACGCGGGTGAGGCTGCGCTCGAGCATCGCGTACACGCCGCACGCGAACAGCGCCGCCATCACGACGATGAGCACGCCGGAGACGCTCACAGCGCGCCCTCCTGCTCCCGCACCTCGGAGATCTGCCGGTCGACCTCGGCGCCGAGACTGCGCAGCACATCGAGCACGAGGCCGATGACCACGAGGTACACCCCGATGTCGAAGACCGCGGAGCTCACGAACTCGATGTGGCCGAGCACCGGCACATCCGCCTCGAACACGGCGCTGGTCAGCGGCGCCTGGCCGAACAGCAGAGGGACGACCGCGCAGCCCACGGCGAGCGCCATGCCGACCCCGAGCAGGCGGCCGGCGTCGGCGGGGGCCGCGGCGCCCAGTTCGTAGCGGCCGCCGGCGACGTAGCGCATGACCAGCGCCATCCCGGCGATGAGGCCGCCGGCGAAGCCGCCGCCGGGCAGGTTGTGGCCGGCGAACAGCACGTACAGCGACACGACGATGATCGAGTGGAACAGCACGCGCACGACGATCTCCAGCAGGATCGACCGGTTCTCCGGGCGCACGCGCGTGCCGCCCACGAGCCAGGCACGACGCCCGGTGACGCCCGCGCGCTGCGGCTGCAGGCCGTCGACGGTCTCCAGCAGCGGGCGGCGCGCCGGCATCCGCGCCAGCGGTGCGGTGAAGTCGGACAGCGTGTCGGCACGGTGCGTCACGAACACGAGGGAGGCGACACCGGTCGCGGCCAGGATGAGCACCGACAGCTCTCCCATGGTGTCCCAGCCGCGGAGGTCGACGAGGGCGACGTTCACGACGTTGCGACCGTGCCCGAGCTCGTAGGCGAGCGCGGGGAAGGCGTCCGAGATCGGCTCGGCCACCCGGGCGCCGGTCGCGACGATCGCGACAAGGGCCATGGTCAGCCCGACCCCGGCGCCGAGGATCGCACGGGCCAGCGGGGCGACGGAGTCGTTGTGCTCGCCCAGGCGGGACGGGATGCGGCGCAGCACCAGCGCGAAGGCGACCAGGGTGACCGACTCGACGAGGATCTGCGTGAGCGCGAGGTCGGGCGCGCCGCTGGTGGCGAACAGCACGACCATGCCGAGGCCCGTGACCGAGACCAGCACCACGCCGGTGTATCGCTTCCGGGCACGCACCGCGATGAGCCCGGCGATGATCATGATCGGTGCGACGGCCAGCTGCGCCGGAGACTGCCAGGCGTCCAGCTGCGCCCGCCACTGGGCGTCCGCCACCAGCGCGGTCGCCTCGGCGCCGACGAACACGATGAAGATCGTGCCGACGTACACCGGCAGCGACCCGCGCTGGGTGAGCGTCGTCGTGGCGACCGAGAGGCGGGCGACGCCGCGCAGCGCGAGGTTGTAGAGGCTCGCCGCGGTGAACGGCAGGATGCGGCGCCGCCGCGCCCAGCCCGTCCGCAGGGCGAGCCAGAACACGAGGGCGCCCGCTGCGAGCGAGCCGAGCGAGATCAGCAGCGCGGGCTCAAAGCCGTGCCACAGCGCGAGATGCGAGGCGTGCCCGCCGGCCGGCGCCGTGTCGGCGTAGCCCGCGAACGCGACGTCGAGCCACGGCGCGGCCAGGCCGCTGACCAGGGTGAGACCGGCCAGCAGCAGCGGCGCGATGACGAAACCGAGCGGAGGCCGGGGCCACACGACCGCGGGCATCCGCGCCCCGGCCTCCGGGCCCGCGTGCCCGGGGGCCGCAGGCGATGCGTCGGCACGGTGCGTCGTCGATGCGGGGACGCGCTTGGTCCAGAACGCGCCCCACAGGAACCGGATGCCGTACGCCGCCGTCAGCGCCGACCCCAGCGCCACGCCGACCACGGCGACGACCGCGCACGTGGACCCGTCCTCGAGCAGGGCGGTCAGCGCGGTCTCCTTCGCGACGAACCCGATCGTGGGGATCACGCCCGCCATCGAGCACACCGCGATGATCGAGAACGCGGCCAGCACGGGTGCCTGCCGCCCGAGGCCGGACAGCTCGGCGATGTCTCGGGTCGACAGCTGCCGGTCGATGATGCCGACCACGAGGAACAGCGCCGACTTGAACAGGGCATGGCTCAGCAGAAGGCCGAGGCCGGCGAGCGCGGCATCCCTCGTGCCGAAGCCGAGCACGATCGTGAGCAGGCCGAGCTGACTGACCGTGCCGAAGGCGAGCAGGCGCTTGAGGTCGGACTCGCGCAGGGCCTGGATGCCGCCGAGCAGCATCGTGAGCACGCCCAGGCCGATCACGATCGGCCGCCACGGGGCGGCGACCGCGTACACCGGGGCGAAGCGGGCGATGAGGTAGATGCCGGCCTTGACCATGGCGGCGGCGTGGAGATAGGCGCTGACCGGGGTGGGGGCGGCCATGGCGCCGGGCAGCCAGAAGTGGAACGGGAAGATCGCGGACTTGCTCAGCGCCCCCACCAGCAGCAGCACGAGGGCGGCGTCCACGACCGGGCCGCTCGGGGCGGCGGCGAGGATCGCGGACAGGCTCGTGGTGCCGGCGACGGCGACCAGCAGCACGACGCCGATCAGCATGACCAGGCCCCCGAGGGTCGTCACCAACAGCGCCTGCAGAGCCGCGCGGCGGCTCGCGCCGCGCGCGTGGTAGAAGCCGATCAACAGGTAGGACAGGACGCTGGTGATCTCCCAGAACATGACCAGCAGCACGATGTCGTCGGTGACGACCAGACCGTACATCGCGCCCGCGAAGGCGAGCAGCACCGCGGCGAACTGCCCGATGCCGGCCTTCGAGGTGGCGAAGTACCAGCGGCAGTAGAGCATCACCAGGGCGCCGACGCCGGTGACGACGAGGGCGAGCAGCCAGCTGAGGGTGTCCAGGCGCATCGAGATCCGGATGCCGAGACCGGGGATCCAGTCGTAGACCTCGAACGGGATGCCGCCGGCCAGCACGGTCGGCGTCTGCCACGCCGTGTACGCGAAGGCGGCGGCGGGCAGGAGCGCGGCGACCGAGAAGGCGCGGGCGCCGATGCGCCCGACCAGCCAGGGCACGATCAGCGGCACGAGGACGAACGCGGCGAGGAGGACCAGCATGCGGCCTCCTCGGGGTCGTCGGCCGGCGCGCGCCGGGCTCAGGCGATCGGGGTGTCTCCCTCCAGTCTATGGGATCCCTAAGCGCCCCCGTCCCGCGGGACTTCGCCGATGTCACGCTCCCGGGGCGTCTTCGTGACGGATGCGGACTCTCGCGGGGAGGCTCAGGCGGGGGACGGACCGGTCGTGTCGCCGCGGCGGAAGGTCGAGGTCAGCCGGATGGTGGGCGCCTGCGCGCCGGCGAGCATCGCGCTGATCGCGGTGCCCGCGGCGCGCCCCTTCTCGGCCGCCGGCTGCACCATCGTGGTCAGCACGCGCGGAGCGATGCCGTCGGCGGCGATGCCGTCGAAGCCGGTGACCGACAGGTCCGCGGGGACGCGCAGCCCGGCGTCCACCGCCGCCCGCAGCACGCCGATGGCCAGCAGGTCGCTCTGCGCCATGATCGCCGTCGGGCGCGGGTGCGCGGCGAGGACGGCCCGGCCCGCGGCATACCCCTCGTCCACGAGGCTGCCCGTCGTCGCATAGGCGCGGGCGTCGGGGAACACGTCGTGCACGCCGGCGAGCCGGTCACGGGTGACGTCGACGGAGATCGCCGCCGGATCCGTCAGCCAGCCGGGGCGCCGGCCCGCGCCGACGGGAAGCGTCACGACCACGACCTCGCGATGCCCGAGGTCGCGCAGATGACCGGCGATGAAGGCCTGGCCCTCGCGGTTGTCCAGACGCACCTGGGGCACGCCGTCGCCCGCGTCTCCCTCGATGACCACGACAGGCAGGCCGCGCGCCCGCACGACGTCGAGCGAGTCGCGCATGCCCGCGCTGCAGCCGATGAGCACGACCGCGTCGACCGGCGCCGCGTTCAGGCTCGGCTCCGCGCCGTCGTCGTCGCGCAGCAGAAGCAGGCCCGCGCCGGCGACGGCGTCCGCGAGGCCGTCCATCATGACGGTCGTGACGGGGTCGAGGAACGCCGTGCCCAGCCGATCGCGGAAGACCACGCCGACGATGCCCGAGCGCCCGCGGCGCAGCGACGCCGCGCGCGGGTCGGGGCCCGTGTAGCCCAGGGTCGCCGCCGCCGCCAGCACGCGCTCGCGGG
>JASGDW010000081.1:0-9824 GCA_047606965.1 Microbacterium sp. | reverse complement strand
CAGCGCGCGCGCACGCCCCGCAGACGCAGGCCGGCGCCCAGCGGCGGCGTCTCCCCCGAGGCGGCCGGCTCGTGCGGGGGCAGGCCGTCGGGGACGCCGTCGGGCACGGTCGCCGCGACCCGCCCGGCCGCCGAGCGCACCTGCCGCCATGACGCGAGCGCCAGCGGCACTGGGCCGAACACCTCGAACACCGCCATCGGCAGCAGCACCACGACCGCGAGCGCCGGACCGGTGAACCCGCCCCGACCGAGCCCGGGGATCGCGACCACGAGCGCCGCGAACGACGCGACGCCGGCCAGCAGCGACACCGCCCCGCTCGTCAGCGCCTGCGCGAGCGCGCGGCGCACCGTCGCCCGGCGCAGCGCCTCGTCGGCCGCGCGCACCCGGGCGTGCGCGGCATCCGTCGCCTCGAACGCGGTCAGCACGTCGAGCGAGACGAGCTCGTCCAGCAGCGCGTCGGCGAGCGCCGACCGCAGCGGCGCGAGCTGCCGCTCGGCACGGGCGCCGGCGACCCAGCCCAGCCACACCGAGAGCGCGAACGCCACGACGAGGCACAGAAGCAGCGCGAGCGCGGCGAGCGGCTGCAGGAAGGCCGCGAACACGACACTCGAAAGCGACGCGAGACCCGCGACCGTCAGCGGCATCACGACCCGCAACGGCAGGTTCTGCAGCTCGTCGACGTCGTCGACCAGACGCGAGAGCAGCGCGCCGCGGCGAGTCGCGCCGAGGCCGTCGGGCGCGAGCGGCACGATACGGCGCACCATCCCGGCGCGCACCGTCGCGAGCTGGCCGAGCGCGGCATCGTGGCTCGTGAGCCGCTCCAGGTAGCGGAACGTGCCGCGCCCCAGCGCGAAGGCCCGCACCGCGACCACGACCGCCGCGATGGAGATCTCCGCCGGCTGCTCCGCGGCGCGGGTGATGAGCCAGCCGCTGGCGGCGAGCAGCGCGACGGCGCTGACGGCCGTGCCCAGGCCCGAGCCGATCGCGGGCCAGAACCGGCGCAGCGGCGGCTGCGCCTGGCGCAGGATCTCCACCGTCCTCATCCGCCCGCCCCCCGCCTGCCGGCTCCCGCTCCCGGTCGGCCCCGCCATCCGGCCCGCCTCCGCCCCCGCCTGGCATGTCCCACTTCGGCGCGGTATGAGCGCGCCATACCGCGCCGAAGTGGGACATGATGCACGCCAAAGTGGGACATGGTCATGAGGGCGATCCCGAGGGCAGGTTCAGGGGCAGCGTCACGGTCCGGTCGGCGATCGCGCGGGCGGTGATGCGATGCGAGACCAGCAGCACGCCGGCGCCCGCGTCGGCCTCGGCGCGCAGCATCCGCCACAGCCCCGCCTCGGTCTCCGAGTCCAGGGCGCTCGAGGGCTCGTCCAGTGCGAGGACGCGGGCGTGCCCGCGTCGCAGCCGGTACAGCGCCCGGGCGAGGGCGATGCGCTGCGCCTGCCCGCCGGAGACGCCCGCCCCCAGTGCCCCCAGCTCGAGCCCGGCGGGCACGTCGACCAGCGCGTCGGACAGGCACCGCGCCGCGAGCCCCGGATCCGGACGTGCGTCGCCCAGGACGACGTTCTCGGCGAGGGTGCCGGCCATCAGCCCCGGTCGCTGGCCGGCCCAGGCGAGCACGCGTCGGGCGTCGGGCGCCGGCTCGCCCGCGACGGCGATGTCGCCCTCAGCGTCCACGAACCCGAGCAGCGCCGCGATCACGCTCGATTTCCCCGCCCCGCTCGCCCCCTCGATCAGCACGACCTCGCCCGCCCGCACCTCGAGGTCCACCGGCCCGATCGTGCGCGCGCCGCGGGCGATGCGCAGCCCGTGCACCCGCACCACCGGTTCGTCTCCGTCGTCGTGCACCTCGGGTGCGCCCGGGCCCGCAGTCTCACGGAGACGAACGGGGGGGACGGATGCGGGCAGCGCGGCCGCGGCGTCGAGGGTGTGGAAGATCTCGTCGGTCGCGGCGACGCCCTCCGCGGCGGCGTGGAACTGCACGCCCACCTGGCGCAGCGGCAGGTAGGCCTCGGGCGCGAGCAGCAGCACGAACAGGCCCGCCAGCAGCGTCATCTCGCCGTCGAGCAGCCGGAACCCGATCGTGACGGCGACGATCGCCACCGAGATCGAGGCGAGGAACTCCAATGCGAACCCGGACAGGAACGACACCCGCAGCACCGCCATCGTCTCGCGCTTGTAGTCGCGGGTGACGCGCTCCATGGTGTCTGCGGCGCGATGCTGCCGGCCGAAGACCTTCAGCGTCGACAGGCCCGCCACGGTGTCCGAGAAGCGCGTGGCCAGGGTGTGCAGCGCCTCGAACTGCCGGCGCTGCACCGCCTGGGTCGCAAGCCCGATCAGCACCATGAACACGGGGATCAGCGGCAGGGTCAGGACGACGATGAGCCCCGACAGCGGGTCGGCGACCAGGATGACCGTCACCAGCAGCGGCATCGTGATCGCCGTGGCCACGAGCTGGGGCAGGTACCGGCCGAAATAGGCGTCGAGGGCCTCGAGCCCGTGACCGGCGGTCACCGCCAGCGCCGCGCTGTTGCGCGTGGACAGCCACGCCGGCCCGAGTCGCTCGAGGGCGCCGAGCAGCCGGTCGCGCAGCTGCAGCGACGAGCGCGCGGCTCCGGCGGCGCTCGTGCGCTCGCCCGCGGCGATCAGGGCGCCGCGCAGCAGCGCGAGCCCGATCCCGCCGGCGATCCAGGGCACGAGCGAGGCGACCGGGTCGCCGCCGATCGCCCCCACCAGCGCACGGGCGAGCGTCCACGCGAAGCCCGCCGTGACGGCGGTCTGCGCCAGCACGATGCCGGCGGTGACGACGAGATAGCCGCGGGACGCCGAGGCGTAGCGCAGCAGCCGCAGGTCGATCGGGCCGGTGCGGCGGCGCGCGGGCGCGGGCGCGGCATCCGATGTCACCCCTCGATCCTGCCAGGTGGCACCGGCCTCAGTGCGCGTTCGCGACCGCCTTCTCGATGCGCGAGCGCGACACGCGCTTGCGGAACACCCAGTACGTCCAGCCCTGGTACAGCAGCACGAGCGGCAGGAACACCAGCGCCGCCCAGCTCATGATCGTGAGGGTGTAGGGCGTGCTGGAGGCGTTCTCGATCGTGAGGCTGTAGGCCGGATCGGTCGTGGACGGCATGACGTAGGGGAACAGCGCGGTCCACAGCGCCAGCACGGCCAGCACGATCGTGGCGGCGCCGGCGGCGAAGGCCCAGCCGTCGCGGCGCACCCCGTTCAGCACGACCGACGCCAGCAGCGCGACCGCGGCGACCGCACCGCACGCGATCGTCAGCCACAGCAGCGGTGCGTCGCGGCCGGCCGCGATCGCGACGGTCCACACCACGGTGCCCGCGGCGAAGACCACCGTCGGCAGGGCCAGGATGCGGGCGAGCCGCTGCGCCGAGGCCTGCATCTGCGCGTCGGTCTTGATCGCGATGAAGTACACGCCGTGCAGGAAGAACAGCAGCAGCGTGGTGACGCCCACCCACAGCCCGTAGGGGTTGAACAGCGTCAGCAGGGAGCCGGTGAAATTCATGTCGGCGTCGATCGGCACGCCCTGCACGATGTTGCCCACGGCGACGCCCCACAGCAGCGCCGGCAGCACGGAGCCGACGACGATCATGGTGTCGAAGCCCTTCTTCCAGCGCAGCGAGTCGCGCTGGTGGCGGTACTCGAACGAGACGCCGCGCAGGATCAGGGCCAGCAGGATGACCAGCAGCGCGAGGTAGAAGCCGCTGAACAGCGTCGCGTACCACTCGGGGAACGACGCGAACAGGCATGCTCCGGCGACGATCAGCCAGGTCTCGTTGAGATCCCAGACGGGGCCGATCGTGTTGATCAGCTGCCGGCGCGCGATGTCGTCCCTGCCGAGGAAGGGGAGCGACATCCCGACGCCGAAGTCGAACCCGTCGAGCACGAAGTACCCGACGAACAGGATGCCGACGATGAAGAACCAGAGGTGTGCGAGATCCATGATGCGCTCCTAGTACACCGTCGACAGGACGTTCTGCTCGGCATCGTCCGATGGCGCGTCCGGGTCGGGAACGGGCTCCGGGCCCTTCTTGGCCGCCTTGCGGATCAGACCGAACTCGACCACGGCGAGCGCGGCGTAGATCGCCGTGAACGCGACCAGCGAGATCAGCACGTTCCAGCCGGGCACGTTGGGGGAGACGCCGTCCTGCGTGAGCATCAGGCCGAACACGATCCACGGCTGCCGGCCCATCTCGGTGAAGACCCAGCCGACGAGGCTGCCCAGAAGCGGCAGCGGCGCCGACCAGATCGCGACCCGCCACGCCCAGTCCGGGATCTTGCGCCTCGCCTTCGTGCGGGTCAGCCAGAGCCCCGCGACCGAGACGAGAGCGGCGAGGCCGCCGAAGCCCATCATCCAGCGGAACGACCAGTACGTGATCCAGATCGTGGGGGCGAAGCTCCCGCCCTGCGCCTCCAGCACGGCGGCCAGGTCCGGCCACTGTGACGCGTATTGGGCGTCGAGGTCGTTGATGCCCTCGACGCAGGCTGTCAGATCGTGCTCGGAGAGGAACGACAGCAGGTACGGCACGCGCAGAGACCACACCTCGCTCGTGCCGTCCGGGGTGCCGATCGAGAACAGCGAGAAGGAGGCGTCCGCCCCGCACGACGTGTTGTACAGCGCCTCCGCGGCGGCCATCTTCATCGGCTGGGTCGCGACCATCTGCAGGCCCAGCTGGTCGCCGGCGAGGGCCACGCCGGCGAAGCCGACGATCATCGTCCACATCCCGAACCGCAGCGCCGGGCGCATGACGTCGAGGTGCTGTGCGCGCCGCAGATGCCAGGCGGCGACGGCGATGACCACCGCGGCGGCGAACATGAGCGAGGCGAACATCGTGTGCGGGAAGGTCGCCAGCGCCACCCGGTTGGTCAGCACGGCCCAGAAGTCGGTCAGCTCGGCGCGGGTGCCGTCCTCGCTCATCGTGTAGCCGACCGGGTTCTGCATCCACGCGTTCGCGGCGAGGATGAAGTACGCCGACAGGGTCGCGCCGATCCACGCCATCCAGATCGTGGCCAGGTGCAGCCGCCTGCCCAGCCGGTCCCAGCCGAAGATCCACAGCCCGATGAAGGTCGCCTCGAAGAAGAACGCCAGCAGGCCCTCGAAGGCGAGCGGGGCCCCGAACACGTCGCCGACGAACCGCGAGTAGTCCGACCAGTTCATGCCGAACTGGAACTCCTGAACGATGCCGGTGACGACCCCCATCGCGAAGTTGATGAGGAAGACCTTGCCGAACAGCCGGGTCAGCTGCAGCCACCTGGCCTGGCCGGTGCGCACCCACACGGTCTGGAAGATCGCGACGACCAGCCCCATCCCGAGCGTCAACGGCACGAACAGGAAGTGGTAGAGGGTCGTCAGACCGAACTGCCATCTGGCGAGGACGAGCGGATCGAGGAGGTCCATGCGGGGGTGCCCTTCTCCGCGCCGGCCACGATGCACCGACCCTCAGCCGGGAGGCCCGACACGGTTCCTTCAGATTGTCTCAATGTCCTGTAAGAAAGGCGTGAGCCGTCGGCCGTGAATATTCGAGCCGCGTGGTGTAGGCGCGGCGTACGCTCGAAGCGTGACGACGGTGATGGTGGGGATGCCGCGCGGCCGCGCCGCGGACGCGGCACCCGTGCCCGGTGCGCCCGGCGATCCCCTCGTCGACCGCTTCGGCCGCGTCCACCGCGACCTGCGCATCTCCCTGACCGACCGCTGCTCGCTGCGCTGCACGTACTGCATGCCGGAGCAGGGCAACGAGTGGCTCGCGCGCGAGAGCATCCTCACGATCGACGAGATCGAACGGGTCGCGCGCGTCGCGGCGGCGGACGGCGTCACGACGTTCCGGCTCACCGGGGGCGAGCCGCTGCTGCGCCGCGACATCGTCGAGGTCGTGCGCCGGCTGGCGGCGATCGACGGGCCGGACGGCCCCGTGCAGATCGCTATGACGACCAACGGCATCCGGCTGCGTGAGGTTCTGCCCGGCCTCGTGGCCGCGGGCCTGACCCGCTTGAACATCTCGATCGACACGCTGCGGCCGGACCGCTTCGCCGCGCTGACCCGGCGCGACCGGCTGCCGGAGGTGCTCGACGGCGTCGCGGCGGCCGCGGCGTCCGGGCTCACCCCCCTCAAGCTCAACGCGGTCGCGATGCGCGGCGTCAACGACGACGAGCTGGTGGACCTCGTCGAGTTCGCCCTCTCGCACCGGGCGCAGATGCGTTTCATCGAGCAGATGCCGCTGGACGCCGGCCACACCTGGGACCGCGCGCGCATGGTGACGCGGGAGGAGATCCTCGATGCGCTGTCCACGCGCTGGGCGCTCGAGCCGGTGCCCGGTCGCGGCGGCGCGCCGGCCGAGCGGTGGCGGCTGGACGGCGGGCCGCACACCGTCGGGGTGATCGCCTCGGTCACCGCGCCCTTCTGCGGCGACTGCGACCGCGTCCGGCTGACCGCGGACGGGCAACTGCGCAACTGCCTGTTCTCGACGAGCGAGTTCGACCTCGTGCCCGTCCTCCGCGGCGGCGGGGAGGCCGCCGACGTCGACCGTGTGCTGCGCGCCTGCATCGCGGGCAAGCTCCCCGGCCACGCGATCGACGACCCCGGATTCCTGCAGCCGGCGCGCGGCATGAACGCGATCGGAGGCTGACGGTGGGACGCATCACGGCCCGGCGCCCGGTCGTGCGGATCCGGCTGGGGGAGGCCGCCTCGCGCCGGCCCGACACGCTCGCGGTCGAGGAGCCGTTGGAGATCCGCGTGGCCGGCACGCCGCTGGCGGTGACGATGCGCACGCCCGGGAACGACGTGGAGCTGGCGGCCGGGTTCCTCGTCTCGGAGGGCGTCATCTCGCACGGGGGCCAGTTCCTCGGCGCGGTCCACTGCGGCGGACCGGGCGCCGGCGGGACGGAGAACACCTACAACGTCCTCGACGTCGCGCTCGCGCCCGGCGTCGCGCCGCCCGCCCCGGACCTCGCCCGCAGCTTCTACACGACGAGCTCCTGCGGGCTGTGCGGCAAGGCGTCGATCGAGGCGGTCGAGACGGTGTCGGCGTACGACGTGGCCGGTGACGACGTGAGGGTGGACGCCGCATCCCTGGCCGCCTTCCCCGACCGGCTGCGCGCCGGGCAGGCGGTGTTCGAGGCGACCGGCGGCCTGCACGCGGCCGGCCTGTTCGACGCGGACACCGACGAACTGCTCGTGTTGCGCGAGGACGTCGGCCGCCACAACGCGGTGGACAAGGTCGTCGGCTGGGCCGTCCTGCACGACCTGCTGCCGCTGCGGCGCACGGTGTTGCAGGTGTCGGGACGGGCGAGCTTCGAGCTCGTGCAGAAGGCGGTCATGGCCGGCGTCCCGATGCTGGCGGCGGTCTCGGCGCCCTCATCGCTGGCCGTCGAGCTGGCCGCGGCATCCGGTCTCACCCTGGTGGGCTTCCTGCGGGGGTCGTCGATGAACGTCTACGCCGGCGCCGAGCGGGTGCTGACGCCGGCCGCGACCCGCGGGCGCGTCTGACCCCGCGCCTCGCCCCCGCCCTCTGCCCGTGCCACCTCCCCGCCTCCGTCCGTTTCGTCTCCGTGGAAGCGCCCGCCGAGGACGGCACGGGCGACACCTTGACGGAGACGAACCGGACGGGGGAGGACGCGGTGGGGGCGTCAGCGCGCGAGGTGCACGACGCAGTGCGCCGGATCGCAGGAGGGCGCCATCCCCTCGACGCGCAGCGGACCGCCCGCCTGGGCGAGCACACCGGCCATGAGCCCCAGATGCACCTGGCACAGCAGCTGCCGCGCGGTCGGGTCGGACTCCGCGTGCGGGCACGGCGTGAGATCGACGGTCAGCGCCTCCTCGTCCACGAGCGGGTCGAAGCCGGCGTCGCCGAGGTCGTCGGTCAGGGCGTCGAGCTGGTGCACGGCGTCCGACGGCAGGGCCGCGTCGGCGGCATCCGTCCACGGCATGATCCGACGCATCAGATCGCCGCGCGCCGCCGCCTCGCGGGCCTTGCGCACCGCGACCGGGCTCACCCCGGCGGACGCCGCGGAGTACAGCACCCGCGGCCGCCCGCGCGTCGTGCGACGCTCGGTCTCCGAGACGACGTACCCGCCGTCGATCAGCCGCTGCAGGTGCTCGCGCACCGTGTTCGCGTGCAGCGACGTCGCCTCGCACAGCTCCGCGACGGTGCGCCGAGGCCGCTTCTGCAGCAGGTGCAGCAGGCGCACGCGCGAATAGCTGGAGATCGCGCTGTACGTGGACCGGGACACATCCCCATTATCGGTCCCGTACGCCCCGGGCCGGGCAGGATGGACGGCATGACGCACACGCAGGTCGGCATCGTGTTCAACCCCAGCAAGATCCAGCGGTCCGCGCTGGAGGCGGCCTTGACGGACGCCGGCGCACCCGACCCGGCGCACTGGTTCGAGACGACCCCCGACGATCCGGGCCAGGGCCCCGCCCGCGACGCCTTGGCGGCGGGGTGCGATCTCGTGATCGTCGCCGGCGGCGACGGCACCGTGCGTGCGGTCGCCGAGGTCCTCGTCGGTACCGGCACGGCGCTCGGCATCGTGCCGCAGGGAACCGGCAATCTGCTGGCCCGCAACCTCGGGGTGCCGCTGAACGGCCCGAAAGCGGCGCTGAGGCGCATCGCCGAGGCCGAGCCGCGTCCGATCGACGTCGGCTGGATCGAGACCGACGACGGGAAGCGCCGGGCGTTCGTGGTCATGGTCGGGATCGGGCTGGACGCCCACATGCTCGCCGAGACCGACGACGACCTGAAATCGAAGGCCGGCTGGCTCGCCTACGTCGAGGCACTGGGGCGCGCGGTCGCCGCGTCCGAGGTGATCGACCTGACGATCGCGATCGACGGCGGCCACGCGCAGGAGGTCACCGCGCACACCGTGCTGGTCGGCAACTGCGGCGCACTGCAGGGCGGGGTCACGCTGCTGCCGGACGCCGCTTTCGACGACGGACTGCTCGATCTGCTCGCGATCAGCTCCGAGGGCATCGCGCAATGGGCCGACACGCTGCGCTCGATGGTGTGGGACAACGGGATCCTGCGCCTGTTCGTCCGCGACAAGAAGGCGACGAGCACCGGAACCGTCGAGCACGCCCAGGCCCGCGAGGTGCGCGTCGAGCTGCCGGAGCCGCGTGCCTTCGAGATCGACGGCGAGGAGGCCGGCGAGGTGCGGGCGTTCACCGCCACGATCGAGGCGGGCGCGCTGCTGGTGCGGGCATAGCGGCGGCGTCTGCCTCGGCCGGCCTTCGGCGGGGATCCTCCGAGCTGCCCGCGGGCGACCGGCTCGAGGCGGGTGCGGAGAAGTCGGACGCGGCCACGGGCTGAGCCGCCGGCCGCGCCCCGCCGGCGTACGCCCTGATACCCCTCCGGGGTACCATGGGGGGATGGAGGGTCACGGATACGGCGCGGACAAGGTGGCGCTCGCACGGCGGATGAGCCGGGTCGAGGGGCAGGTGCGCGGCATCGCGAAGATGATCGACGACGAGCGCTACTGCATCGACATCCTCACCCAGGTCTCCGCGGTGACCAAGGCGCTCGAGTCCGTGGCGCTGACCCTGCTGGAGGACCATCTCGGTCACTGCGTCGCCGGCGCGATCGCCGAAGGCGGCGAGGGGGCGGAGGCGAAGGTCAAGGAGGCGGCCGACGCGGTGCGGCGGCTGGTGCGCTCCTGACGGCTCGGGCGACGGGGCTGCGCCGGGCGGTGTCGCGGCATCCGTCCCCCTGCGTCGCGCCCCGCCCGTGCGGACACGAGCGGGGCGCGACCGGGTCGGGCGGGCTATAGCGCGCCGTAGGCCTCGAAGGTCGTATCCGAGGGGAACGACTGGT
>JASGDW010000080.1:0-3669 GCA_047606965.1 Microbacterium sp. | reverse complement strand
GACGGTCACCGGCTCGGGCGAGGTGTTCGTCGCGCTGCCCGGACGCTCCCGAGCCTGAGAGCGCGCCCATCGACCCGGATGAAGCGACACGCCGACGGCGCGTCGTGAAGGTTCAACCAAGGATTGAGGATTTACCATCCGCGACTTGACCCCGCGGAATGACACGGGTGTAATTCATACAGCGCGATCGCGCGGGACACACACCAGACAGGGAGAGAGCATGACGGGCGCAGGCTACCGTTCGGGCGTTCCCGACAACTGGTTCGTCGACCCGGTCTTCCTCGGCGTTCCGGGGGTGCGCCGGCCCGAGCCGGCGGAGGACAATCCGCTGGCATGGCAGGCGGATGCCCTGTGCGCGCAGACCGACCCGGAGGCGTTCTTCCCCGAGAAGGGCGGCTCCACGCGCGACGCGAAGCGGATCTGCACGTCGTGCGAGGTCCGCGACGAGTGCCTCGAGTACGCGCTGCGCAACGACGAGCGCTTCGGCATCTGGGGCGGTCTGAGCGAGCGCGAACGTCGCAAGCTCAAGCGGCGCGCCAGCTGACCGGCCGGGCGAATCGCCGTTCACGGCGCGTTCGACGGGTGCTCCATATCCGCACCGCCTAGGCTGACCGCGTTATGCCCTCCCGTGTCCATGCCCTGCTCGTCGTACGCGCCGATGGCCGTACGCCCGCGGCGGCCCGCCTCGAACGCACGCTGGGCGCGCTCGCGGCGCAGAGCCGCTCGGTCGACGCGCTGACGCTCGTCCTGTGCGACCCCGACCGGGCGACCATCGAGCTCGCCGCGGCGTCGGGCGCGGAGGGCGTCATCACCGCCGGCGCCGGCACCGGCTACGCCGAGGCCTTGCGCCTGGCGGCGCCGCGGCTGTCGGGTGAGCTCGTCTGGCTGCTCGCGCAGGACACCGCGCCCGAGCCGGACGCGTTGGCGCGGCTGTCGGGCGCCCTCGAGCTCTCGCCGCTCATCGCGGTCGCCGCCCCCAAGCTCGTCGCCGCCGACGACCGGGCGCAGATCGTGTCGCTCGGTGTCACCATGACCCGCCTCGGGCGCACCGTCGGACTCGCCGACGGTGAGCTCGACCAGGGCCAGCACGACCTGGACGCCGACGTGCTCGGCACCGACGTGCGCGGCGTCCTGGTGCGCTCGGCCGTCTTCGCCCAGCTCGAGGGTCTCGATCCGGCGCTGGCCGGGGCCGACGAGGGGCTCGACCTCGGTGTGCGGGCGCACCTCGCCGGGCACCGCGTCAGCGTGGTGCCCGGGGCCGTCGTGGCCGTCTCCGGCGACGGCGTCGCCGCCCTGCCGGATCCGACCACCCGCGGACGACGCCGCCACCGGGCCTACGCGAGCCGCCTCGCGCAGCTGCACCGCCGGCTCGCGTACGCCCCCGCCCCCGCCGTGCCGCTGCACTGGCTGTCACTGCTCGTGCTGGCGGTGTGGCGCGCCGCCGCCGCCCTCGTCGCGAAGCAGCCGGCACGGGTGCTGCCGGAGTGGGGCGCGTCGATCGTCGTGTTCTGGCGCTGGGGGGCGATCGCCCGGTCGCGTCGCGTGCTGCGCCGTGCGCGGACGGTCGGATGGTCGCAGCTGTCGACGCTGCGCGTGACGCGCGCGCAGCTGCGGCAGCGTCTGGACGCCGACGGCGACAGCGACGGCGCCGAGCGGCCCGTGCGCGAGGAGCTGCGCTTCTTCACCGGCGGCGGCGCGTGGATCGTCATCGCCGCGATCGTCGTGTCGCTCGCTGCCTTCCCCGCGCTGCTGGCGTGGCCCGTGCTGGGCGGGGGAGCGCTCGCCCCGCTGGCCACCACCCTGTCGCAGCTGTGGGCGCAGGCGGCCTTCGGCACCGGCTCTCTCGGTCTGGACGCCGTCGGCGCCGCCGATCCGTTCTCCGCCGTGATCGCCCTCGTCGGATCGCTGTGGCCGGCGCAGCCGTCCCGCGCGATCGTGCTGCTGTGGCTGGCCGCGGTGCCGCTCGCGGTGCTCGGGGGCTGGTTCGCCGCGACCCGCGTCACCTCGCGCTCGCTGCTGCGCAACACGGCCGCCGTGCTGTGGGCGCTGTCCCCGACGTTCTGGGCGGCTCTCATCGACGGACGCCCGGCGGCGGTCATCGCGCACCTGCTGCTGCCGTGGCTGTTCTACGCCGGCTCGGTGGCGCACCGGTCGTGGGCGGCGGCCGGCGCGGCATCCCTGCTGCTGGCGGGCGTGCTGGCGTGCGCCCCCTCGCTCGGCCCGGCGCTGATCGCCCTGTGGGCGCTGGCGGTGGTGCTCGCCGTGGTCGTGCGGGCCGGCTCGGGCGCCGGGCATCTGGTCTGGCTCGTCGTGCCCTCGATCGCGGCCTTCGCCCCGCTCGTATGGACTCAGCTGCACGGCGGCAGCCCCTGGGGTCTGCTCGCCGACCCCGGCGTGAGCGCCGTCTCCTCGTCGACCGCCGACGCCGCCGGGCGGCTCGCGCTGGCCGCCGGTTTCCCGACCGACGCGTACGGCGGATGGGCGCAGGTGCTCGCCGACTGGAGCGCGCAGTGGCAGCTGCCGCTGCCGGTGTGGACCGCCGCGCTGCTGGTCGCGCCCGTGGTGGCGGCGGCCCTGCTGGCGCTGCTCACCCCGCGCTGGGCGGTCGCGGCCCTCCTGGTCGTCGTGTCGGTGCTCGGCCTGGGCACCGCCTTCCTCGCCGTCGGCGTGCAGGTGGCTCACGCCGCCGACCTGACAGTGGTCGCGCTGTGGCCCGGCGCCGGGCTCAGCCTCGCCTGGCTCGGCCTGGTCGCCGCGGCGACCGTCGCCCTCGACGCCGGGCTGATGCCGCGCCACCGCCGCCTGCGGGCGCTCGGCGCCACGGTCCTCATGGTCGCCGTCGCGGCGGCCGTGCTGCCGACGGCGACGGCGACCGCGCGCGGCCAGTCGGTGCTCACCAACGGGCCGGACTCCACCCTGCCCGCCTACGTGGCCGCGCAGGGGCGCGACGACCCCTCGGTCGGGACGCTCGTGATCACCCCGCTGGCGGACGGCTCCGTCGCGGCGCGGGTCGTCTGGGGCGCCAGCGAGACGATCGGCGGCCAGTCGACGCTCGTGTCGACGGCGACGCGGATCGCCGGCAGCGACGCGGATCTCGCGCAGCTGGTCGCAGACCTGATCACGCCCACCTCGCAGGACGCCGTCGACCGGCTCGCCGCGCGCGGCATCAGCTTCGTGGTGGTCAGCGCCGCGGGCGCCGACGAGACCGACCAGGCCCGCACGGTGCGTCTCGACGCGCAGACCGCGCTCGACGAGCGCGAGGACCTCGACGTCGTCGGCGACACGCCGAAGGGCGACCTGTGGCGCGTGTCCCTCGAGGTCACGCCGCGCGCGGGGCTTTCGGCGTCCGTGGCGAACGTCGGCGTCCTGGTCGCCGCGGCGCAGCTCGTCGTGGTGCTCATCGCGCTGCTGCTGTCGGTGCCCACGGCGGCCACGAGGCGTCAGGCGCGGCGCACCTCCCGGATCGTCGGGCCCCGTCCCCGCGAGGAGGAACGATGACCGACCGTCGCCGCGTCATGACCTGGGCGGCCACCAGCACCCGCCTCGTCGTCGGGGCCGTCGCGGCGGCCGTCGTCGTGCTGGCGGTCGTGGTGGGCGTGGCCGTGCCGTGGCCGACGCTGACGCTGGCCGCGGCGGACGTGGAGGCGACCCCGGCCGCCAGCGACACCG
>JASGDW010000079.1:0-5952 GCA_047606965.1 Microbacterium sp. | reverse complement strand
TGTGCCTCGAGCAGGTCTACAACGCGGTCGCCAAGATCCCCTACATGAGCGGCGGCCGAGTGCCGATGCCGGTGGTGATCAAGACCGCGGGCGGCAGCATCGGCGCCGCCGCGCAGCACTCCCAGAACCTGTGGGGCCTGTTCGCCCACCTGCCGGGACTGCGGGTCGTCGCACCTTCCAACCCGTACGACAGCAAGGGGATGATCGCGGCCGCCGTGCGCAGCGACGACCCCGTCGTGTTCATCGAGCACAAGGGCCTGCTGCTGCAGCGCGCCGCCGACTTCGTGTTCGGGGCCGCGGTGCCGAAAGAGCGATACGACGTGCCCCTCGATCGTGCGGCGATCGTCCGCCCCGGCGAAGACCTCACCCTCGCGACGCTCAGCGGCTCGGTGCGCCACGCGGTGGCCGCGGCGACGGCCGCAGCTGAACGCGGCGTCGACGTCGAGGTCGTCGACCTGCGCTCGGTCGTCCCGATCGACTGGCAGACCGTCTGCTCCTCCGTCTCGCGCACCCGGCGGCTGCTCGTCGTCGACGAGGACTACCTTGGTTTCGGCCTCAGCGGGGAGCTCGTCACGGGCGTGGTCGAACGCCTCGGCCTCGGCGGCATGGACGTCGTCGCCCGCCACGGGAACCCCGACGTGCCGGTGCCGGCCGCGCTCAGCCTCGAGCGGGAGATCGTGCCCGACGCCGACTCGATCCTCGACGCCATCCTTCGCACCGCGGGAGGGGGGCGATGACCGGGCGTCGGGTCGTGGTCCTCGGCGGGGCCGGCGCCATCGGCCGGGTCGTGTGCGAGGTGCTCGCCGAGGACGGCTTCGCGGTGAGCGTGGCCGATGTGCGCGGGCACGACGAGGTCGCGGCGTCGCTGCCGTCGGCCGGCCACGACGCCCTCGCCCTCGACATCACCGACCGCGACGCTGTGCTCGCCGCCCTCGGACCCGACGGCACACATGCCGGCTACGACGCCGTCGTCGTTGCCGCCGGCCTCAACTACACCGGACCGGTCGCCAGCACCGACTGGGACGCCTACGACCGCGTGCTTGAGGTCAATCTGCGCGGACCCTTCCACGTCGGGCAGGCGCTGAGCCTGAACCTCGCCGCGCGACCGCGGGAGTGCTCGGCCGTGTTCTTCTCCTCCACCGCCGGGCTGCGCGGCGAGGGCGGCGCCTCCGTCTACGCCGCATCCAAGTTCGGCGTGATCGGTCTCACCCAGTGCCTCGCGGCCGAGATCGCTCGCCACGGGGGACGGGTCAACGCAGTCTGCCCCGGCAACATCGACTCGCCCATGCTGCGCGCGCTCGCCGCACAGGTCGCCGAGCGCGAAGGGCGTTCCGGCGACGAGGTGCTACGCGAGTTCGCCGCAGCCACCGCATTCGACCGGCTCATCGACATCAGGGAGGTCGCCGACGCGGTGTCCTTCCTCGCGGGCACGCGGTCGACCGGCATCGGCGGGCAGTCGATCGTCATCGACGGTCCGCCCCGCTGAACACCCGCCGCAGCTCCGCCCCGCATTCGAGAGGAAACCTCATGATCGACGTCGATACCGTCGTGGCCGACACCCGCAGTCTGATCGCGATCGACAGCACCAACCCCGGCCGGCTCGAGGCCGACTGCGCCGACTGGATCGAGCAGCGCCTGCGAGGTCTGGGCCTTGAGGTCCTGCGGCATTCTGTCGCGCCGGGGCGCGACAACCTCCAGGTCACGGTTCCGGGTCTCGACCGGGCCGCGCCGCGGCTCGTGCTCGTCTCGCACATGGACACCGTGCCGATCGGCGAGGGGTGGACCAGGCCGCCCCTCGAGGGCGTGATCGAGGATGGCCTGCTGTATGGACGTGGCGCCTGCGACATGAAGGCCGGCCTGGCGCTCACCCTCGGCCTCGTGGATGCCCTCGTGACCACCGGGACCGTGCCCTCGGCCGACGTCGTCGCCTTCTACACCGTCGACGAGGAGGCGCCC
The DNA here is from genome assembly GCA_047606965.1 of Microbacterium sp. Taxonomy (GTDB): domain Bacteria; phylum Actinomycetota; class Actinomycetes; order Actinomycetales; family Microbacteriaceae; genus Microbacterium. The sequence continues at coordinate 3,996 of JASGDW010000079.1, read as the reverse complement.
GGGATGCTGGGCGCCCACCACCTCGTCGAGTCCGGCGTGCTGCGCGCCGACGACCAGATTCTCGCCCCCGAGCCTTCGGGCATGCGGCTGCGCATCGCGCAGATGGGGCTGCGCTGGCTGACCCTTCGGGTGCACGGGCGCATGGCGCACGCCGGCCGCGCTCACCTCGGCACCAACGCCGCGCACGTGATGGCGCACATCGTCACCGAGCTGGAGACCGTGTTCGCGGCGCTGCCCTTCGAGGACGACATCCTCGGCCGCGCACGCTTCACCACGGGGGTGATCGGCGGCGGCCTCGCCGCGAACGTCGTCCCGCCGCTGGTCGAGGCCGAGCTCGATCTGCGCATCGTCCCGCCGCTCGTGCCCGAGGACGCCGTCCGCATCGTCGACAACGTCGCGACGCGGGTCGTGGGTGGCTACCAGGGCGCGCGGTACGAGATCGAGCCGCTCGGCGCGCGGCGGCCGCCGGTGCGGGCATCCGACGACGCACCCGTGGTGCGCAGCGTGCGGGCGGCCTACCAGCGGGCCACCGGTCGGTTGCCCGAGAGCGGTGGTGCCGACGGACACGAGGCCTACACCGACTCGGCCATGATCGCCGCCCTGACCGGGTCGACCTCGGCGACCGTGCTCGGCCCGGGGGCGACAGACCAGGCCCACACCGCAGACGAGTTCGTGCCCCTCGCAGACCTCGAGCTCGGCGCTCGTCTGCTGTGGGACATGGCGACCACCTGGGAGACGGCGACGGCCACCGCCTCCGGCGGAGCGCGGCCGTGATCAAGCTGCCGCTCTACGGACGGGCACGCAGCGAGCTGCCCTCGGTCGCCGACGTGCTGGAGTCGGCCAGCCTGCGCCGCGGCGACCCGGTCGTGGTGGGGGGTGCGCCGGGCCTGGATCGCACCGTGCGCTGGGTCCACGTGAGCGAGGTGCCCGGTATCGCCGACCTGCTGCACGGCGGGGAGATGCTGCTCACGACGGGGATGATGCTGCCGGCCGACGAGCCCGACCTCGCCGCCTACATCGAACGGCTCGCGGACGCCGGCATCGCCGCTCTCACGATCGGCCTCGGCCCGCGGTTCTCGGAGCCGCTGCCCGCGGCCATGATCGACGCCGCGGACCGGCGGGGTCTGCCGCTGATCGCGCTCCGGCGCACGATCGCGTTCATCGACGTCACCGAGGAGGTGCACGCCGCGCTCGTCGACGTGCAGGTGCGGGAGCTGCAGGCCTCCGAGAACATCCACGTCATCTTCAGCTCGCTCGCTGTGCGGGGCAGCCGGCCGGACGAAGTCCTGCTACACGTCGCGAAGCTCTCGGGATTCGCCGTGGTGCTGGAGAACAACGCGCACCAGGTGCTCGCCTTCGACCCTGCCGAGCGTTCACGCGGCGACGTGCTGGCCGAATGGGCCGAACACAACAAGCGCACGCTTCGTCGTGGACGCACCTTCTACGACCCGCAGACCGGCTGGCTGCAGACGACCGTCGGCGCCCGCGGCAACGACTGGGGTCGGCTGATCCTCATGGCCGGAGACGCGGGCATCCGCGACGTGACGGGTAAGACCGACCCGACCCTCAGCATCCCGCGCAGTCTCATCATGCTCGTCGAGCAGGCGGCGTCGACCCTCGCCATCGGCCGGCTCGTCGAGCGGGAGACCGAGCTGCTCGACCTGTCCACGCATCAGAGTGTTCTCGCCAACCTGCTCGCCGGCGCCGCCGACGAACGTGAGCTCGACCAGCAGGGCGCAGCCCTGGGCGTGTCGATCCGACGGACGCCGTTGACCGCGCTCGCGGTGCGCGCCCGAGCAGGCCAGGCACCCGCCGTCGATGTGCGGGCCCTCGCGACGGTCGTCGCCGAGACCGCCCGTCGCAGCGACATCTCCTGTCTCGCGGCGCCCATCGACGACGCGGTCGTCGGCGCGCTGGCGAGCCTCGCCCGGGGCACCGAGCGCGCGTTCGCGCAACGGTTGGCCGCCTCCGCGCTCGAGCACGGCATGGACGTCGTCGTCGGGGTCACCGGCCCCGACACCGGCGTCGAGCAGGCGCGGGCGAGCCTGGCCGAGTCGATCGACACGGTCAACGCCGCGGTGGGCATCGGGTCCGCATCCGGCGCCGTGCGGTGGGACGAGCTGGGGGTGCGGGGGCTGCTGTACGCGCTGCGGGATGATCCGCGGCTGCAGCGGTTCGCCGAGCGCTCGCTCGGTGAGCTGCGCCGGTACGACGAGGAGAAGGGCACGACCCTGGTGTCGTTGCTGCGGCACTATCTCGACGCCGGGCGCAACAAGACCACGGCCGCCGCGCGCGCCTACATGTCGCGGCCGTGGATGCACGAGCGGCTGCGACGGATCGAGGAGATCCTCGGGGTCGACCTCGAGAACGAGGAGGATTGCATGAACCTGCAGGTCGCGCTCGCCATCAGCGAGCAGCAGGGTGGCGGCGACGCCGCCGGCACCGCGCTGCGGAGCGCGCGATGACCGCGCCTGCACGGCCTTCGGTCGCCGCCGCGGTCACCGAGGCGTACCGGCGCATCGCCCACGTCGACCGCCCGGAGGTGTGGATCTTCCTCCGCGCCGAGGAGGACGCCCTCCGGGAGGCGCGCGCCGTCGACGCCCGAGCGGCGGCCGGTGAGAGCCTGCCGCTTGCGGGGACCACGGTGGCGGTCAAGGACAACATCGACGTCGCGGGGATGCCCACCTCGGTGGGGCTTCCGACGGCAGCCGCCGTGGTCGGCGCGGACGCCCCTGCCGTCGCGCGCCTCCGTGCGGCCGGCGCGATCGTGATCGGCAAGACCAACCTCGACCAGTTCGCCACCGGTCTCGTCGGCACCCGCAGCCCCTACGGGGCCGTCCGCGGCTCACGGCTGCCCGACCGGATCTCCGGCGGGTCGAGCTCGGGATCCGCCGTCGCCGTCGCGCTCGGCGAGGTCGACATCGCGCTGGGCACCGACACCGCCGGATCGGGCCGAGTACCCGCGGCACTGAATGCGCTGGTGGGCGTCAAACCGACACTCGGCCGCATACCCACGACGGGGATGCGGGACGCCTGCCGCCCCTACGACACGATCACCGTGTTCGCCCGCGGGCTCGGCCAGGCCGCGACCGCCGCCTCGATCATGAGCGGCGACGACGGGATCGATCCGCGGTACCGGGCACTTCCCGCCCGGCGCCGGCTGGCCGCCCCCGCGGTGCCCGTCGTGGTCGTCCCCGACGACGCCGGGCTGGCGCCGCTGCCGCCGGCGTCGCGCAAGGTCTGGGACGCCGCGGTCGCCCGGCTGGCTGCCTTCGCCGCCGTTCGGACCGCCGACGTGTCGGTTCTCCTGCAGGCTGCGTGCCTGCTCTACGACGGGGCGATCGTCGCAGGTCGCTACGCGGCCGCGGGTCGATGGCTCACTGACGAGCACGTCGTCGGTCTCGACCCGACGGTCGCCGGCATCGTGCGCGGCGCCGGGGCGCCCGCCGCCTGGCAGTACGTTGACGACGCCGAGCGGCTCGACCGCGCTCGGCGGGCGGCCCTGCGCCTGCTCGACGGAGCGGACGCGTTCCTGCTGCCGACCACCCCGCGGCATCCCACTCTCGCCGAGGTCGCCGCCGACCCCCTCGGGGTCAACTCCGAGATGGGGACGTACACGAACTTCGTGAACCTGCTGGACCTCGCCGCCGTCGCCGTGCCCGCCGGAACTCTCGGCGAGGAGGGGGAGTTCGGGGTCTCCTTCGTGGTGCGTCCCTTCGAGGACCAGGTCGCGGTCGATCTTGCCGCTCGGTTCCTCGATGACGACCCGGTCGTCGCCGATGCTGAGCAGGTCGACGGGATCGATCTGGCTGTGTTCGGCGCGCACTTGACCGGTCAGCCGCTGAACGGCCAGCTGCAGGACCTCGGAGCGCGATTCGTCTCGGCGGTCGTCACCGCCGACGCCTACCGCCTGTACGCGCTGGAGACCACGCCGCCCAAGCCGGGGCTCGTGCGCGTCGGCGACACCGGCCGCGCGATCGAGGGGGAGCTGTGGCG
>JASGDW010000078.1:0-11692 GCA_047606965.1 Microbacterium sp. | reverse complement strand
GTGACGGCGGTCGTGGTGGGCTCCGAGCTGCGTCGGATCGGGGAGTTCTCCTGTTCGGACGCACTGCTCAACCAACTCCACACCAATGCCGTGTGGGCGACCAGGGGCAACTTCCTCGACGTGCCGACCGACTGCCCGCAGCGCGACGAGCGGCTGGGGTGGACCGGCGACATCCAGGTGTTCGGGCCGACCGCGGCCTTCCTCTTCGACGTCACCGGGTTCCTCTCCTCCTGGCTGGCGGACCTCGCCGCCGAGCAGCTCCCCGACGGCACGGTGCCGATGGTCGTCCCCGACGTGCTGCGCGACTGGCACGAGGCGCGCGCCGCATGGGGGGACGCGGCGACCGTCGTGCCGTGGACGGTGTACGAGGAATCCGCGGACCGCTCGGTGCTGGAACGCCAGTTCTCGTCGATGACGGCGTGGACGGATCGGATCGCCGCCCTCGCGGGCCCCTCCCGGCTGTGGGAGGGGAGCGCGCAGTTCGGCGACTGGCTCGATCCCACCGCGCCCCCCGACGACGCGGCCGCGGCCAAGGCCGACCCGGACGTGATCGCGACCGCGCATCTCGCCCGTTCGGCGTGGATCTGCGCGCAGGCCGCCGCGGTGCTCGGGCGCGACCGGGAGCGCGAGCGCTACGCCCGCATGCACGCCGAGACCGTCGCGGCGTTCACCGAGGCGTACGTCGATGCCGCCGGGCGCATCCGCAGCGACGCCCAGACGGTGTACGCGCTCGCCCTGCGATGGGATCTGCTGCCCCACGACCGCCGGGCGCTCGCCGCGGCCCGCCTCGACGAGCTGGTCCGCGAGGCCGGCTACCACGTCGCCACCGGTTTCGTGGGAACGCCGGTCATCCTCGACGCCCTCACCGACGCCGGGTACGTCGACTCCGCCTACCGGATGCTGCTGCAGGAGGAGTGCCCGTCGTGGCTGTACCCGATCACGATGGGGGCGACGACGATCTGGGAGCGCTGGGACTCGCAGCTGCCGGACGGGACGATCAACCCGGGCGAGATGACCTCGTTCAACCACTACGCGTTGGGCGCCGTCGCCGACTGGCTGCACCGGAGGGTGGCCGGCCTCGCCGCAGCGGCCCCGGGCTGGCGTCAGGTGCGCATCGCGCCCCTGCCCGGGGGAGGCCTCACCTCGGCGCAGGCGGCGCACGTCACCCCGTTCGGGCGGGCCGAGGTGTCCTGGCGCATCGAGGGGGACGAGTTCACCCTGCAGGCCACGATCCCCGAGGGGGTGACCGCGACGGTGCACCTGCCCTCCGGCGCGGAACCGCTGCGTGTCGGAGCCGGCCGGCACGTGTTCACCGAGACGACGGCCGAGGCCGAGGATCCCCGATGACAACGAGATCGTTCACCGGTTCGCCGGCCGCGGTGTTCGCCGAGGGACGTGATCCGCGCCGCTGGCGCGAGCCGATCCGCAACCGGCGGATCGCGGCGTCGGCGCGTCGCACCGTCGAGCGGGCGCTGGCCGAGGCCGGGACGCCGATCGCCCCGTCGACCTTCGCCGAGTACCGCCGCTTCGACGACGACGGCGACCGCGCGGTGTTCCAGCACGGGTATTTCCTGCGCCGCCGCCGGCTCTTCGCCGCCGTGATCGGGGCGTTGCTGAGCGACGAGGTCCCGATCTCCGCCGCGGAAGACCTGCTCTGGGCGATCTGCGACGAGTACGCGTGGGCGCTGCCCGCGCACATACCGGCGCTGACCGAGCCGGCGCCCGCCGTCCCGCACGACGAGGTCATCGACCTCTTCGCCGCCGAGACGGCGTTCGCGCTCGCCGAGATCGTCGTGCTCCTGGGCGAGCGGCTGCATCCGCTGGTCGTCGTGCGGGTCCGGCGGGAGGTCGAACGGCGCGTGCTCACCCCGTTCCGGGAGCGCACCTGGTTCTGGGAGAGCATCGAGACCAACTGGGCGGCCGTGTGCGCGGCGGGAGTCGGGCTCGCCGCGATGCATCTGCAGACCGAGGGCCTGGCGGCGATCCTGGCGCGTTGCACCGCGGCGATGGACGCGTTCCTGGCGGGGTACGGCGATGACGGCATCTGCGTCGAGGGGCTGACCTACTGGAACTACGGATTCGGGCATTTCGCGATCTACGCGGAGGCGTTGCGGCAGCGCACCGGCGAGGACCTCTGGTCGGGGCTGCACCGCGACAGGCTCGCCGCGGCCCTCCGCTTCGGCGCGAACGTCTCGCTGGGAGGCCGCGCGGTCGCCGCGTTCTCCGACGCGGAGCCCTACGGGGTGGTGGCGCCGGGGCTGGCCGCGCTGGTCGAGTCGCGCGATGCGGCCGCCGCGCTCCCCCGCGACCTCTGGTGGGGCGCGGTGTGGCCGTACAACTGGGGCCCGGTGGTGCGGCAGTTCGCCTGGGCGCGCGACGTCGCGGACGAGGTCCCCGCCCTCGGGGACCTCAGACGATGGTTCCCCGATGCCGGGTGGCTCGTGGTCCGGGACAGCAACGGCGGCGTCGAGGTCGGGTTCGCCGCGAAGGCGGGGCACAACCAGGAGCCGCACAACCACAACGACCTCGGCTCGTTCCTGCTGGTCGTGGACGGCGAGCCGCTGCTCAGCGAGCTGGGCGCGGGGCACTACGACCGCGACTACTTCCGGCTCGAGACCCGGTACGCGTCCGTGTCCGCCGGATCCCAGGGCCACAGCGTTCCGATGCTCGCAGGTCTCTGCCAGCGGTTCGGGACCGACGCCGCAGCGGTGGTGGAGGGGGTCTCCGTCGACGACGGACGCCTCGTCGTCGACATCACCGCGGGCTATGACGTACCCGGCCTCCAAGAGGTGCGTCGCTCGATGGGCTTCGCGGACGGGGTGCTGACGATCGGCGACCGCTTCGCGGCCGAGGAGGCGATCGAGATCGTCGACCGTCTGGTCTCGTTCTTCCCGATCACGCTGGTCGAGGGGGGTGCACGGATCCGGGGTGCGAAGGCCGGGTTGCGGCTGCGCTGGAGCGACGGCTGGCGGGCGCGCGTGGGCCAGCTGGACGTCCTGACCCACGACGGGGACGCCGTCACCGCCCATACGCTCGACCTGATCCGCACCGCGGCGACCGCGGAGTGCATCGTCACCGTCGACGTCGTCCGGTAGCGCTGCCCCGTCTCGGCCGCCTACCGGCCCGGTTGCGCCGCGCTGCGCGACAGGGCCTCGCGGAACGCCCGGACGGCGGGCGCCTGGGCGGAGGAGAGCCGCACCGAGGAGAAGACCTCGCGGACCGGGGCGCCGGGAAGGGTCGACAGCAGCACGGCGGGAGCGACCTGCGTCGACAGCATCTCCGGGAGGATGCCGACGGCGTTGCCGGTGGCGATCAGCTTCGCGTGGGCGGTGAGATCGGCGGTCTCGAACCGCACGTCGGGTTCGAACCCGGTCGCGCGGCACAGCTGCTCGGCCCATTCCCGCGTCGCCGTGCCCCGCGGCTCGAGCACCCACGGGGTGTCGCGGGTGGACAGCAGCGTCGAGGTCGGGTCGTCGAAGACGGGCGAGCCCGGGGCGCGCGCGAGCGAGATCGGATCGGCGGCCAGCGGGACGAGGTCCAGATCCAGCCGCGGCCGGCGGGTGCGTCCCGGGTATTGCTCGGCGATCGCGAGGTCGACCTCGCGCGCCAGCACGGCCGCCAGGCCCTGCTCGGGCTCGTATTCGGCGATCTCCGCCCGCAGCGCCGGCTGCTCGGCGGCGAGGATCGACAGCGCCCCGGGGATCACCGCGTGCATGGTCGACTGGAGGGCCGCGACGCGGATCGTCCCCACCGCGGCGTCCAGGGACCGCGAGACCGCGACCTCCGCGTTCTCGAGCCGGTCGAGGATGTCGACGGCGTGCGCCACGAGGATCTCCGCCTGCGGCGTCAGGTGCACGCCGCGCCCGGCGGGCACGAGCAGCGGTGCGCCGACCTCCTTCTCCAGGGCGCTCAGCTGCTGCGACACGGCGGCACGGCTGTAGGAGAGGGCGTCGGCGACGGCGCTCAGGGTGCCGCGGCGGCTGAGCTCCACGAGGACGCGGAGGCGGCGGACATCTAGCACCACGAGCTCCATTGTTAAGTGTGAGTGATCTTTTACTGCCGCAACCGTTTGATAGACACAACGGTTCGCACACCGGAGCATAGCTTCTGACGCATCCGTCGCCCAGCCCCGCTCTGACCTCGGAGTCCCTCTCATGACCGTTGACCACATCGCCGCGCCGACCGCGCGAGACATCGAACAGCTCGTCCGCCGTTGGCTCGACGACAGCACGCGGTACCCCGTCGACAGCGCGGCACAGCGCCTCGCCGAGGTGCTCAAGGACCCGAACGGGCTCGACTTCACCGTCGGCTTCGTCGACGGCGTCATGCGTCCCGAAGACCTGCGCGTCGCGGGCCGCAAGCTCGCCGAGCTCGCAGCGATCACCCCCGCGTTCCTGCCCTGGTACCTGCGCGGTGCGATCCGACTCGGCGGCTTCGCCGCGCCGATAGCGCCCGGCGTCGTCGTCCCCATCGCGAGGCGGGTGCTGCGGGCGATGGTCGGCCACCTCGTGCTCGACGCCACCCCCGCCAAGCTCGGGCCCGCCATCGCCCGGCTGCGCGCCGGCGGCAACCGCCTCAACCTGAACCTGCTCGGCGAGGCCGTGCTGGGCGAGCACGAGGCGCGCCGCCGGCTGGAGGGCACCTACGCCTTCCTCGCCCGTCCCGACGTCGACTACGTGTCGATCAAGGTCTCCAGCGTCGTCAGCCAGCTCTCGATGTGGTCGTTCGACGAGGCGGTCGCCGACATCGTGACCAAGCTGACGCCGCTCTACGAGCTCGCGGCTCGCGGAGCCGCGCAGGGCACGGCGAAGTTCATCAACCTCGACATGGAGGAATACCGCGATCTCGACCTGACGATCGCGGTGTTCACGACCATGCTCGACCAGCCCCAGTTCGCGAAGCTCGAGGCGGGGATCGTGCTCCAGGCGTATCTGCCCGACGCCCTGGGCGCGATGCAGCGGCTCCAGGACTGGGCCCGCGCGCGGCGGGCGGCCGGCGGGGCGCCGATCAAGGTGCGGGTGGTCAAGGGCGCCAACCTCGCCATGGAGGGCGTGGACTCCGCCGTGCACGGGTGGCCGCTGGCCACCTACTCGAGCAAGCAGGAGTCGGACACCAACTACAAGCGGGTGCTGGACTGGTCGATGACGCCGGAACGGCTCGACGCGGTGCGGCTCGGGGTCGCGGGCCACAACCTGTTCGACATCGCCTACGCGTGGCTGACCGCGAAGGCGCGCGGCGTGACCGCCGACGTCGAGTTCGAGATGCTGCTGGGCATGGCCACGGGCCAGGCCGAGGCCGTCCGCAAGGACGTCGGCCGGCTGCTGCTGTACACCCCGGTGGTCGACCCGGCCGAGTTCGACGTCGCGATCGCCTACCTGGTGCGTCGCTTGGAGGAGAACGCCAGCCAGGAGAACTTCATGTCGGCGGTGTTCGAGCTCTCCGCCAGCCGCGATCTGTTCGCCCGGGAACGCGGGCGCTTCGAGCGTTCGCTGGCGGAGCTGACCGCGAGCGGCGGCATCGTCCCCGCGCCCAACCGCACGCAGGACCGTGCCCGCGAGCAGTCTCAGCCGACCGGCGAGGTGAGCGGCTTCGACAACGAGCCCGACACCGACCCCTCGCTCGCCGCGAACCGGGAGTGGGGCCGGCGCATCCTCGAACGCTCCGCCGCGTCCACGCTGGGAGCCGACACCATCGCCGCGGCACGCCTCGGCGAGACCGCGGAGGTGGACGCGGTGCTGTACCGCGCGGTCGACGCCGCGGCGGCCTGGGCCGCCCGGTCGGGCGCGGAGCGGGCGGCGGTCCTCCACCGGGCGGGCGAGATGCTCGCCGCGCGGCGAGCGGAGCTGCTCGAGGTGATGGCGGCCGAGGCGGGCAAGACGATCGCCGAGGGCGACCCCGAGGTCAGCGAGGCCGTCGACTTCGCGCACTACTACGCCGAGCGGGCCAAGGACCTCGATGCGATCGACGGCGCCCGGTTCGTCCCCTCGCGGCTCACGGTCGTCACGCCGCCGTGGAACTTCCCGCTCGCGATCCCCGCGGGCGGCGTGCTGGCGGCGCTCGCCGCCGGCTCGGCCGTCGTCATCAAGCCCGCGAGGCTCACGCAGCGGTGCGGCGCCGTCATGGTCGAGACGTTGTGGGATGCGGGCGTCCCCCGCGACCTGCTGGCCCTCGTCGACCTGGCCTCGCATGACCTCGGCGCTCATCTGATCGCGAGCCGGCTGGTCGACCGCGTCATCCTCACCGGCGCCTACGAGACCGCGGAGCTGTTCTGCTCCTTCCGCAAGGACCTGCCGCTGCTGGCGGAGACCAGCGGCAAGAACGCGATCGTCGTCACGCCCTCCGCGGACCTCGACCTCGCGGCGTCCGACCTGGTCAAGAGCGCGTTCGGCCACGCCGGGCAGAAGTGCTCCGCCGCCTCGCTGGCGATCCTGGTCGGCTCGGTCGCCGACTCGGAACGGTTCACCCGGCAGGTCCTCGACGCCGCCCGGTCGCTGCGCGTCGGCTACCCCGACGACCCGACGACCCAGATGGGTCCGATCATCGAGCCCGCAACCGGCAAGCTGCTCGACGCGCTCACCCGCCTCCAGCCCGGCGAGCGGTGGCTGCTGGAGCCCAGGCGGCTCGACGAGAGCGGCCGGCTGTGGTCTCCCGGGGTGAAGACCGGCGTCAAGCCCGGCTCGTACTTCCACCTCACCGAGTTCTTCGGGCCGGTGCTCGGCATCATGCGCGCCGCCGACCTGGATGAGGCGATCCGGCTTCAGAACGCGGTGGACTACGGGCTGACGGCGGGCCTGCAGACGCAGGATCCGGCCGAGCTCAAGACCTGGCTGGAGCGGGTCGAGGCGGGCAACCTGTACGTCAACCGCGGCATCACCGGCGCGATCGTGCAGCGCCAGCCGTTCGGCGGCTGGAAGCGCTCCGCGGTCGGCGCGGGCGCGAAGGCGGGCGGCCCCAACTACCTGTTCGGGCTCGGCGACTGGCTGCCGGCGGAGGTGTCGAGCGCCGCGGCTCCCGCCGAGGGCCCGGTCGCGGATCTCCTGGGCGCTGCGCGCTCGGTCGTCACCGCCGACGAGCACACCCGGCTCACGCACGCGGCGGCCTCGGACCAGCGGGCCTGGGACGAGGAGTTCGGCCGGTGCGTCGACGTGACCGGCCTCGACGTGGAACGCAACCTGTTCCGGTACCGCCCGGTGCCCGTGGACGTGCGCATCGCCCGGGACGCCCCTCTCGTCGACGGCCTCCGGGTCCTCGCCGCAGGCCTGCGCAGCGGCTCGCCGCTGACGGTGTCCTCACAGACCCCGCTGCCGGAGGCCGTGCGGCGGACGCTCGCCGCCGCGGGCGCCGAGGTCCGTCACGAGAGCGCCGGCGCGTGGACGCGGCGCCTGGCCGCGCAGCCAGGCGTGTCGCATCGCGTCCGCCTGGTCGGCGCCGACACCGCGACCGTGGTCGAAGAGCTCGGCGGCTCTCCCGACATCGCCGTGTGGGGGCACGCGGTGACGGGCGCCGGTCGCGTCGAGCTGCTCCCGTTCCTGCGGGAGCAGGCGATCTCGATCACGAACCATCGATTCGGCAACCCGACGACGCTGTCGACGGGGATCATCTGACCGGCTGCCGCGGCCGCCGCGGACGGAGGAGGACATCATGAGCGACGCCGACACGCCGGCGCCGGGCGAGCCGCTCGGCCCGGTCGCGATCCTGGGTGTGGGGGCGATGGGCGGTGCCATCCTGCAGGGACTGCTGGAGTCCGATCTCGACATCGCCGGCGGCATCCGCATCGCCGACAGCTGGCCCGACCGTATCGCCGAGCTGTCGCAGCCGGTCGGCGTCACCGGCTACGACGGCGCGACCGATCCGAGGGCCAACGAGCGCGCCGTGGACGGGGCGCGCGTGGTCATCGTGGCCGTCAAGCCCCACCAGATCGCGGGGCTGCTGGACGAGATCGGGCCCTCGCTCGGGCCCGACGTCGTCCTGATCAGCATCGCCGCCGGCGTGCCGACCTCGGCGATCGAGTCCCGCCTTCCCGACCGCGTCGCCGTGGTGCGGGTGATGCCCAACTCGCCGGCGCGCGTCGGGCAGGCCGTCACCGGCGTCGCCGCGGGCTCCCGTGCCCGCCCCTCGCAGGTCCGGGTGGCGATGACGCTGTGCGCGACGATCGGCGCCGCGGTCGCGGTGCCCGAGGACATGCTGGACCCGTTGACCAGCATCTCCGGCTCGGGGCCGGCCTACGTCTTCCTCTTCGTCGAGGCGCTGACCGCCGCCGCCCGGGCGAGAGGGTTCGACGCGGACACCGCGCGCCTGCTCGTCGCCGGCACCTTCCGCGGCGCGATCGCCCTGCTGGAGGCGACCGGCAGCGACCCGGCCGTGCTGCGCGAGCAGGTCACGAGCCCCGGCGGCACCACGCAGGCCGCGCTCGACGTGTTCGCCGCTCGCGGGCTCGGTGACATCGTGGACGCCGCGACCGTCGCCGCGGTCGAGCGCGCGCACGAGCTGGCCGCCGTCTGACGGCGATGGCATCCGGGTCCGCGCTGCATCCAGGGTGAGGGGAGCCGACGCTTGGACACGCACGTGATCTCACGCCTGGAGTCGTTGCGGCCGGGTGAGATGGATGCCGCGCTGGACACCGCCGCAGGGCTGTTCACCCTCCTCGTGTGCGGGGAGCCGGCCGCGTTGAGCGACGTGCTCCCCGTGCTGCACAGCCTCGGCTTCGTCGTGCTGGAAGAGCGACCCGCCGCCCACCGCACCGCCGCCGGCGCCGCGGCCTGGTCGTACGAGTTCCGCATCCGCACCGATCCGGCGCTGCGGGCGGACCAGGAGGACCAGGTCGTCGACGCGTTCCGCGCCGTGTGGTCGGGCCGGGCGGAGTCCGACCCCTTCAACGTCCTGGTGCCCAGGCTGGGGCTGCACTGGCGGGAGGCGGCGCTGCTGCGCGCCTACGCGCGATTCCTCACGCAGGCCGGGCTTCCGTTCTCCTCCGCCCAGGTCGTGCGCGTGCTGGAGCGCCACGACGGCGTCACGCGTCGGCTCGTCGGGCTGTTCCGGAGCCTTCTCGACCCCGATCGCGCCGACGCGGTCGCGGCGGCCGAGGCCGAGGAGCGGATCAGGTCGGACATCGAAGGCGTCCCCGGCATCGACGACGACCGGATCCTCCGCGCCTTCCTCTCGCTCGTGCGCAGCACGGTGCGCACCGACTTCTTCCGCGTCGCCGGCGACGGCTCGCCGGGACCGGTGATCACCGTCAAGCTCGACTCCCGCGGCATCCCGGAGCTGCCCGAGCCGCGCCCGCTGTTCGAGACCTTCGTCCACGGTCCCGACGTGGAGGGCACCCACCTGCGGTTCTCGCGGGTGGCGCGCGGCGGCCTGCGATGGTCGGACCGGGTCGACGACTACCGCACCGAGGTGCTGGGCCTGGTGCGCACCCAGATGGTCAAGAACGCGATCATCGTCCCCGCCGGGGCGAAAGGCGTCTTCATCGCCAAACGCGGCGAGGGCGCCGACTGCTATCGCACCTTCGTCTCGGCGCTGCTCGGCGTGACCGACAACCTCGACGCCGCCCAGGCGAGCGTGATCCCGCCCGAGCGGGTGGTCTGCCGCGACGCCGCCGACTCCTATCTGGTCGTCGCCGCGGACCGCGGCACGGCGGGCTTCTCCGACCTCGCGAACGACGTGGCCGCGACGCGGGGCTTCTGGCTGGGCGACGCCTTCGCCTCCGGCGGCTCGGTCGGATACGACCACAAGGCCATCGGGATCACGGCGAAAGGGGCGTGGGAGAGCGCGCGCCGGCATTTCCGGGAACGCGGCATGGACGCCGACGCGGACCCGCTCACGGTCGTCGGCATCGGCGACATGGGCGGCGACGTCTTCGGCAACGGCATGCTGCTCAGCCCGCGGATCCGGCTGGTCGCCGCCTTCGACCACCGCCACATCTTCCTCGACCCGGTGCCCGATCCGACGCGTGCGCACGCCGAGCGGGCTCGTCTTTTCCGCCTGCCGCGATCGAGCTGGGCCGACTACGACCGGGCGGCGATCGGCGCAGGCGGCGGCGTCTGGCCGAGAGCGGCGAAGTCGATCCCGATCTCCGCCGAGGCGGCCGAGGCGCTCGGCGTGCCCGGGGTGTCGTCGCTCTCCTCCCGGGAGCTGATCAGGGCGATCCTGCGCGCACCCGTCGACCTGCTGTGGAACGGCGGCGTCGGCACCTTCGTGAAGGCTCGGGCCGAGACCTCCCTGGACGTCCACGACAAGTCCAACGACGACCTCAGGGTGGACGCCGGCGAGGTGCGGGCGCGGGTCGTCGTCGAGGGCGGGAACCTCGGCATCACCCCGCGTGCCCGGATAGAGCTCGCCCGGGCGGGACACGGGGTCAACAGCGACGCGTGGGACAACTCCGCGGGCGTCGACTGCTCGGACCACGAGGTCAACATCAAGATCCTGCTGGACTCGGCCGTCGCCCGAGGAGGCCTGGACGCGCCGGCACGCGACCGGCTGCTCGCCGAGATGACGCCCGAGGTGGTCGAGCTCGTGCTGGCGGAGAACCGCGCGCAGAACGAGCTCCTCGGCACCACGCGCGCCCAGGCCGCGGAGCTCGTGGACACCCACGGGCGCCTCATCGCCGACCTCGAGGCGCGCGGCGTCCTGAACCGGACGCTCGAGGCGCTCCCAGCCGACGAGGACATCCGGCGGCGCGTCGAGCGCGGCGTCGGCCTCACCTCGCCGGAGCTGGCCGTCCTCGCGGCCCACGTCAAGCTGTCCCTCAAAGCGGACCTGCTCTCCTCCGACCTGCTCGACGCCGACGCGCTCCTGCCCCGGCTGCGGGCGTACTTCCCGGCCGAGCTGCGGCGTCTGTTCCCCGTTGAGATCGCCCGGCATCCGCTCCGGCGCGAGATCCTCGCGACCACGCTCACCAACGAGCTGGTCGACACCGGCGGGGTGGCGTTCGTCTTCCGCATCGCCGAGGCGACCGGAGCCTCGACGCCCGACATCGCGAGGGCCTATGTCGCAGCGCACAGCGTCTTCGACGTCCCGCTCCTGCTCGAGGGCGTCCGCTCCGCCGCGAACACGCGGGTCTCGGACGCCCTCACCCGAGAGGTGCGGCGCCTGCTCGAACGCGCCACGAGATGGCTGCTCGCGCAGCGGCCGCAACCGGTCGACACGGCCGCCGAGACCGAGAGGTACCGCGACGGCATCCGGTCGATGAGCCCGATCGTCCCACGGTTGCTCAGCGGCGCGGACGCGGAGATCGTGAAGCGACGGATGGGGGCGGTCCTCGACCAGGGTGCGACCGAGGAACAGGCGCGCGAGGCGATGACGCTGCTGCATCGGTTCTGCCTGCTCGACGTGATCGACATCGCCGCCCTGACCGGTTTCGAGCCCGAGCCGGTCGCACGCCTCTACTACCGGATCAACGCCCACCTCCAGGTCGATCACCTCCTCACGGCCGTCTCCGCCCTCCCGCAGCGGGAGCGGTGGGACAGCCGCGCGAGGCTGTTGCTGCGAAGCGACATCTACCGGGCCGTCGCAGCGGTCTGCGTCGACGTGCTGAGCGGTGCGGATCGCGCCGACGACGTCGACGCGCTCATCGCGCGGTGGGAGGAGTCCAACCGGCCCCGGGTCTCACGCGCCCGTGCGACCCTGCGGGAGCTCTCCCGCCTGACGACGCCGGGCTGGACGGCGCTCGAGGTCGCGGTGCGTGTGTTCG
>JASGDW010000077.1:0-3981 GCA_047606965.1 Microbacterium sp. | reverse complement strand
GGGGCGCGTCGCCGACGGCGCGGCCCTGGCGATCGCCGCGTGGATCGCGGCGGTGCGGCGCGGGGTGGCCGGAGAGGACACCCGCGGTGCGGAGATCGCAGAGGCGTCGGCGAGCGGGGACCCGGTCGCGACGATGCTGCGTGCGATCGACGCCGGGCTCGCGGACGACGCCGGGTTCACGGCTCGGGTGAGGTCTCTGGTCGGCCGGTGCGAGTGGCCCGCACTCCGCGGCGCGTAGCGGCGCCGGTCGCGATCGGAGCGGTTCCCGACGAGCCCCGTGCCGCGCCGTGTCGGCCCGCGCGGCGGTCTCCGGGCGTGCCGGAGAAGGGCCACGCGGGCAAATTTGGGAAAGCGCTTACATTTTTCGATCGAGTGTCGTAGAGTGGCGACTCAACCGGCCCCACGGTTGACGCTGAACGTCTCTCGCGGGGTGCACTCCGACGGTGAAGGGCAATCGATGATGATGAACGATCCGACCTCCGGGCGGAGCCGGTGAGCGCACACGACGGCCTGCGGGCGACGCGCCGCTTCGGAGTTCGGGCGATCGTCGCGGGGATGGCGTCGCCATGCCCGCGCGTCGATGCGGCTCGTCCACTCCGCGGGTGCCGCAGGCCGTCCGCGGGTTAATCTTGACAGTATTCGTGATCGTTCACTATCTTGTGGAAGGCTGAATAGTGAACGAACACTTTTCGATTCGAAGGAGCATCGTGATCGCGGCAACATCCAACTGCGCGCGCGTGTCGCCGCCGGTGTCCGGCAGGAACGGGTCCCCCGTATGAGCGCGCTCGCAGAACTCCGAAAGCTGGAGAAGGGCGGCAAGGGCACCAAGCGGGACAACCGGGCCGCCGCCTGGTTCCTCACGCCGTGGTTCATCGGCCTGGCCGCCATCACCGCCGGACCCATGGTCGCCTCGCTGGTGCTGAGCTTCACGAAGTACAACCTGCTGCAGGCGCCCGTCTTCAACGGTCTCGACAACATCGTCCGGATGTTCGGCGACGAGCGGCTGCTGCGCTCGCTGATCAACACCTTCGTCTACGTGATCGTCTCGGTCCCGCTCCAGTTGGCGCTCGCGCTCGCCTTGGCGGTCTTGCTCGACCGGGGCGTGCGCGGACTGCCGTTCTACCGATCGGTGTTCTATCTCCCGTCGCTGCTCGGCGGCTCGGTGGCCATCGCGGTGCTGTGGCGCTCGGTGTTCGGCACCGACGGCCTGGTCAACGATGCGCTCGCGTTCTTCGGGATCCAGGGGGAGGGGTGGGTCTCCAGCCCCGACACCGCGCTGGCGACCCTCATCCTGCTGAACGTGTGGACGTTCGGCTCGCCGATGGTCATCTTCCTCGCGGGCCTCCGGCAGATCCCGACCTCGTACTACGAGGCGGCGCAGGTGG
The DNA here is from genome assembly GCA_047606965.1 of Microbacterium sp. Lineage (GTDB taxonomy): Bacteria > Actinomycetota > Actinomycetes > Actinomycetales > Microbacteriaceae > Microbacterium. The sequence continues at coordinate 2,596 of JASGDW010000077.1, read as the reverse complement.
ACGGGGCGTCGCGGTGGCGCCAGTTCGGGAGCATCACGATGCCGCTTCTGAGCCCGATCATCTTCTTCAACCTGGTGCTGCAGATCATCCACTCGTTCCAGTCGTTCACGCAGGCCTTCGTGGTCTCGGGAGGCACGGGCGGGCCGGCCGATTCGACGCTGGTGTTCTCGCTCTACCTCTATCAGCGGGCGTTCGGCTCGTTCGACATGGGGTACGCCTCGGCATTGGCGTGGCTGCTCGTCCTGGTGATCGGCGCCTTCACCGCTCTCAATTTCTGGCTCTCGAAGTACTGGGTTTTCTACGATGACTGAGACATCCACCATCCTGTCCGTCCCGGAGCGGGCCGTGACCCGCAACCCCGTCGGTCGCCGGCAGGTGCTGCGGCCGGTGCGTGCGTTCGTCAAGCACGCCCTGCTCATCCTGGGCGCGTTGCTCATGCTCTACCCCGTCCTGTGGATGGTGGTCAGCTCGCTGCGACCCAACGACGAGATCTTCGGGAACCCGAGCCTGCTGCTGCAGAGCTTCGACATCTCGAACTACATCGACGGCTGGTCGGCGTTGACCCAGCCCTTCGGCCGCTACCTGATCAACTCGATGATCGTGGTGCTGGGGGCCATCGTGGGCAACCTCGTGGCCTGCTCGCTCGCGGCCTACGCCTTCGCGCGGCTCGAGTTCCGGGGAAAGCGGTGGTGGTTCGCGATCATGCTGATCACGATCATGGTCCCGATCCACGTGATCATCGTGCCGCAGTACATCATGTTCTCTCAGGTCGACCTGGTGAACACCTTCTGGCCGTTGATCCTGCCCAAGCTGTTCGCGACCGACGCGTTCTTCGTCTTCCTGATGGTGCAGTTCATCCGCGGCATCCCGCGTGAGCTCGACGAGGCGGCGCGGATCGACGGGGCCGGCCACTTCCGCATCTTCACGCAGATCATGCTGCCGTTGATGATTCCCGCGCTGGGCACGACGGTCATCTTCACCTTCATCTGGACGTGGAACGACTTCTTCTCGCAGCTGATCTACCTGACCAAGCCCGAGAACTACACCACCCCGCTCGCGCTCCGTGCGTTCGTCGACTCGCAGGGCGTCACCGACTGGGGCGAGGTGTTCGCGATGAGCGTCGTCTCGTTGATCCCGGTCTTCCTGATCTTCCTCTTCGGCCAGCGATTCCTCGTCAAGGGGATCGCCACCACAGGAGGGAAGTAAGCCGACGTCATCGTCGGAAACCGGGGGATATCCGACCCCGTATCCGCATCAATCAGGTCACTGATCTCATAGGAGAGTCACATGATAACAGGAAAGAACAAGCGGCGCGCGGTGGCAGCCGTCGCTATGGCCTTGGGAGGCGCGGCCGTGCTGGCGGGCTGCTCGGGCTCGAGCAGCTCGGAGGTGACCGAGCTGAGCACCGATCCGGTCACCATCAGCGTCACGTTCTGGGGCGGCGACACGCGCGTGGCGTTGACCCAGGAGGTGATCGACGCCTTCGAGGCGGAGTATCCCAACATCACGGTCGAGCCGCAGTACACCGACTGGAACGGCTACTGGGATCAGCTGGCCACCGAGACCGCGGCCGGTGATATGCCCGATGTGGTCCAGATGGACGAGAAGTATCTCTCGTCCTACGCCAGCCGCGGATCCCTGTACGACTTCGACGGCCTCGGCATCGACACCTCCAACTTCGACGAGTCGATGATCGAGCTCGGTCAGATCGACGGGACCCAGTACGCGCTCCCCATCGGCGTGACGGCGTACTCGATCATCGCGAACAAGACGCTGTTCGACCAGTACGGCATCGACCTGCCCGACGACGACACCTGGACCTGGGACGACTACGCGGCGCTCGCCGACGAGCTGACCGAGGCCAGCGGCGGCGCGATCACCGGATCCACGCAGGTCGGCGGCTTCGACAGCGGGAGCGTCATGTACTGGGCGCGCTCGGACGGCGGCGAGCTGTTCGACGACGACGGCAACGTGACGGTGGACCCCCAGACGCTGGCCGATCTGTGGCAGTACGAGCTCGACCTGCAGTCCTCGGGCGGCATGCTGTCGGCGTCAGCGATCACCGAGAGCCAGAACGCGGGCATCGGCGCCGGTGCGCTGGCGACCAACGCGGTGGCCATGGGCACCCTGTGGAACACGCAGATCACGGCGATCCAGGCGTCCAGCGGCGACGACTTCGTGCTGCTGAAGCTGCCGCAGCCGGAGGATGTCAACCCGTACTTCTACAAGCCGTCGATGTACTGGTCGATCTCGTCCCAGAGCGAGCACCCGGTCGAGGCCGCCGCGTTCGTGAACTTCCTGCTCAACGACGAGGACGCCGGTGCGATCCTCGGCACCGAGCGCGGCGTTCCCGCCAACAACGAGATCCGCGAGGCGATCACGTCCAGCCTGACCGAGACCGATCAGGAGGCGATCGCCTACCTGGACAGCGTCACCCCGGGCGACACCCCGGCGCCGACCCCCAACGGCGCTTCCAGCATCGACACGATCCTGGCGCGCTACACGCAGGAGGTCTTCGCCGGGCAGAGCACGCCACTGGATGCGGCCAACGCGTTCATCAGCGAGCTCCAGGGCGAGATAGACGCCGCGGGCTGAG
>JASGDW010000076.1:0-3340 GCA_047606965.1 Microbacterium sp. | reverse complement strand
GTGCCCGTCGTCGCCGGGGCCGGCGGGCCGCTCGGCCACGCCCTCGAGGTCGCGCGAGGCGCCGCGGAGGCCGGCGCCGACACGCTGCTCGTGCTGCCGCCGTATCTGGTCGCCGGGACGCAGGCCGGCCTGGCGGCCTACGTCGAGGCGATCGCGGACGCCTCCGGGCTGCCGGTCATCGTCTACCACCGCGCGAACGCGCAGTTCACCCCCGAGACGGTGCGCCGGCTCGTGGCGGACCCGCGAGTCATCGGCTTCAAGGACGGCACCGGCGACCTCGCGGTGACGCAGCAGGTCGTCCGCGCCGTCGCCGACGCCGGGCGCACCGACGTCTCCTTCTTCAACGGCCTGCTCACGGCGGAGCTGACCCAGTCGGCCTACCGCGGCATCGGCGTGCCGCTGTACTCCTCGGCGGCGTTCGCCATGGCGCCGGAGATCGCGAACGCGTACTACCGCGCCTACGTCGAGGGCGACGAACCCCGCCGTCTGGCGCTGCTGGACCGCTTCTACATCCCGCTGGTCTCCCTCCGCGACGAGACCCCGGGGTTCGGCGTCTCGCTCATCAAGGCGGGCCTGCGCCTGGCGGGCCTGCCGGTGGGCTCGGTCCGCCCGCCGCTGGTCGATCCCACGCCCGAGCAGCTGCGGCGGCTCGCCGAGATCCTCGAGGCCGGGCGCGCGCTGACATGACCACGATCGCCTCGTTCGACACGCGGCTGATCCGCGTGCCCCTCACCCGGCCGTGGGGGGCCGAGGTCTCCTCGGTCGGCGTCGTGGCGACCCACGTCGTGCGCACCGACGGGGTCGACGGGTGGGGCTTCTCGTGGACGCCGCAGATCGGCGCCGAGGCGGTGGCCGCCCTGCTGGAGCACGACATCGCCGCCTTCGCCGTCGGTCGGACCGCGACCGCCGAGGATCTCTGGCAGCACGCCTGGGAGCACCTGCACGAGGCCGGCGGCGGCGGCATCACGACGATCGCGCTAGCGGGGCTCGACCTGGCGTTGTGGGACGCCGCGGCCCGTGCCGCGGACCGCTCGGTGAGCGATCTGCTGGGGCGGCACCGCTCGTCGGTGCGGGCGTACGGCTCGGGAGTGAACCTGCACTACGGGCTCGACGATCTCGTCGCGCAGGCGCGCCGCTGGGTCGAGGCGGGCTTCGATGCGGTCAAGGTCAAGGTCGGCAAGCCGGCGCTGGACGAGGACCTCGAGCGCATCGCCGCGGTCCGCGACGCGCTCGGCCCCCACCGCGCCCTGATGGTCGACGCGAACCAGCGCTGGGACCTGGAGACCGCGACGCGCTCGATCGAGGCGCTCGCCGCCTTCGACATCGCGTGGATCGAGGAGCCGCTGCGCGCCGACGACCTCGCCGGGCACGCCGAGCTCGCCCGTCGGCTGGCGGGCGAGGTGCCGATCGCCCTGGGCGAGAACGTCCACACCGTGCATCGGTTCGCGGACTTCCTCCGCGCCGGCGCCGCGCAGATCGTCCAGCCCAACATCGTGCGGGTCGGGGGCATCACCCCGTTCCGGCGCGTGGCCGTGCTCGCCGCCGAGCACGGCGCCGTCCTGCATCCGCATCTGCTGCCCGAGCTGTCGGGGCAGCTCGCCCTCACCCTCGACCAGGAGGTCCTCGTCGAAGACGTCGAGGACGCCGGTTTCGGTGCCCTCGGCGCTCTGCGGGACCCGTCGCCGGTGACGATCGCCGGCGGCCGTCTGACCGAGGCCCCCCACCGCGGCCTCGGGCTGCGCTTCATCTGACCATCGGAACGGAAGGAAAGGCGATGAGCACCTCTCCCGCACAGCTCGACGCGATCGCGGAGGCCGCCGCGGCGGCCGCCCCCGTCTGGCGAGCGACCGATCGGGCCGGCCGCATCGGGTGGCTGAACGCCGTGGCCGACGTGCTCGACGCGCACACGGCCGAGCTCGTGGGCATCGCCGACCGCGAGACGCGGCTGGGCGCCGTACGCCTGACCGGCGAGGTCGCCCGCACAACCGGTCAGCTGCGCCTGTTCGCCAGGGTGGTCGAGGAGGGCTCCTTCCTCGAGCTCACGGTCGACGACGCCGACCCGTCGGCGACCCCGCCGCGGCCCGAGCTGCGGCGCCTGCTGGTGGGCGTCGGCCCGGTGGCGGTGTTCTCGGCCTCCAACTTCCCCTTCGCGTTCTCGGTGTGCGGCGGCGACACCGCCTCGGCGCTGGCGGCGGGCAACCCCGTGATCGTCAAGGCCCACTCCGGACACCCGGAGCTGTCCCGGCGCAGCGCCGAGCTCGCCGCCTCGGCGCTGCGCGACGCCGGCGCCCCCGACGGCTCGCTCGCCCTCGTTGAGGGTCGCGAGGCCGGGAACGCCCTCGTGCGGCATCCGGCCATCCGCGCCGCCGGCTTCACCGGCTCCGTCGCGGGGGGCCGCGCCCTGTTCGACCTCGCCGGCGGACGACCCGACCCGATCCCCTTCTACGGAGAGCTGGGCAGCGTCAACCCGGTGGTCATCACCCCGGCGGCGGCCGCCGCCCGGGGGACGTCGCTGGCCGCCGGGCTGGTCGGCTCGTTCACGCTCGGCGCGGGCCAGTTCTGCACGAAGCCGGGCGTCGTCTTCGTCCCCGCGGGCGCCGGCGTCGAGGAGGCGGTCGCGACCGCGGTCGCCGACGTCCGCGGCGGCCCGCTGCTGACCGATCGCATCACCGAGGCGTTCCCGTCCGGCGTCGAGGCGCTGCTGGCCGACGAGGCGGTCGCTCTCGTGGCCTCCGGCGCCGAGACCGCCGACGGCGCCCGGCCCGTCGTCCTGACCACGGACGCGGCGTCCGTCGCGGCCCGGCCGGAGGTGCTGCTGTCCGAGGTCTTCGGACCGGTGACCGTGCTGGTGCGGTACGAGTCCGCCGAGCAGCTGCACCGGGCGCTGCGAGCCGTGCCCGGCAGCCTCACCGCGACCCTGCACGCCGAGCCCGGCGAGGAGGTCGACGAGACGCTGCGCCTGCTGACCGAGCGCGCCGGTCGCGTGCTGTTCAGCGGATGGCCCACGGGCGTCGCCGTCACCTGGTCGCAGCAGCACGGCGGACCGTGGCCGGCCACGACGTCACTGCACACCTCGGTCGGCGCGACGGCGATCCGGAGGTTCCTCCGACCGGTGGCCTTCCAGGACGCACCCGCCGACCTGCTGCCGGCCGAGCTCCGCGACGGAGCGCTCTCGACGCTTCCTCACCGCCGCAACGGCGTCCTCATCCTGCCCGCGTGACCGGCGCGCGCCGAACACGACGACGGGTCGGGCGGGGGAATGCCCCCCCGCGGGCCGTAGTCCGCCCGCCCCCCCGGGGGTTGGGGGCGCGCCCGGGGCGCCCGGCCGCTGGGGACCCCC
>JASGDW010000075.1:0-6909 GCA_047606965.1 Microbacterium sp. | reverse complement strand
GTCGTGCTGCCGGCCGCCGAGACCGCACCCGACGACGCCGACGACGCCGACGATCTCGACATCGTCGACCCGGCCGCCGCTCCCGCGCCCCCGGTCGTCCCGGCGCCGGTGCGGTCGGCGCCGGGAGGCGTGCAGCGATACGGCGAGGCCGTCGTGCGTCAGCTGCTCGACGCCCGTTTCGTGCGGGAGGAGCCCTATCAGGCGCCGACGAGGTTCGGCTGATGTATGACGGCATCGTGCAGGAGCTGATCGACGAGTTCGGCCGGCTCCCCGGCATCGGCCCGAAATCGGCGCAGCGCATCGCGTTCCACATCCTGCAGACCCCGGGCTTCGACGTCTCGCGCCTGTCGACGCTGCTCGGCGAGGTGCGCGAAAAGGTGCGCTTCTGCGAGATCTGCGGCAACGTCAGCGAGCAGGAGCGGTGCGCGATCTGTCGCGATCCGCGCCGCGACACGAGCGTCATCTGCGTCGTCGAGGACGCGAAGGACGTCGCCGCCATCGAGCGCACGCGGGAGTTCCGCGGGCTGTACCACGTGCTCGGCGGCGCGATCAGCCCGATCGCCGGCGTCGGTCCCGACGACCTGCGCATCGCGCCGCTCATGCGGCGCCTCGCCAGCGGAGAGGTGACGGAGGTGATCCTCGCCACCAACCCCAACCTGGAGGGCGAGGCGACGGCCACCTACCTCAGCCGGCTGCTGACGACGCTGGAGATCCGCGTGACCCGGCTCGCCTCGGGGCTGCCCGTCGGCGGCGATCTCGAGTACGCCGACGAGGTCACGCTCGGCCGCGCCTTCGAGGGTCGCCGTACGCTCTGAGCCCTCCGGCCGGTGCGCCGCCGCCCGGATGCCGCCGCATGGCGGCGGCGGCATATCGGCGACCGTAGAATGGACGGTCGGGCGCGGCATCCGCGCGCCCGGCATTCCCCGGGGAGTTCCACTGTGGCGTTGATCGTGCAGAAGTACGGCGGGTCGTCGGTCGCCGACGCCGAGAGCATCAAACGCGTCGCCAAGCGGATCGTCGACGCCCGCCGTGCCGGGCACGACGTGGTCGTCGCCGTCAGCGCCATGGGCGACACGACCGACGAGCTGCTCGACCTCGCCGCGCAGGTTGCGCCGATTCCGGCGCCGCGCGAGCTCGACATGCTGCTGTCCTCGGGTGAGCGCATCTCGATGGCGCTGCTGGCGATGGCCATCCACTCGATGGGCTTCGAGGCGCGCTCGTTCACCGGCAGCCAGGCGGGCATGATCACCGACGCCACGCACGGCGCCGCCCGCATCGTCGACGTCACCCCCGTCCGGCTGCGCGAGGCGCTTGACGAGGGCGCGATCGTCATCGTCGCCGGCTTCCAGGGCTTCAACCGCGACACCCGCGACATCACGACCCTCGGACGCGGCGGCTCCGACACCACGGCGGTGGCCCTCGCCGCCGCCCTCGAAGCGGACGTGTGCGAGATCTACAGCGACGTCGACGGCGTGTTCACGGCCGATCCGCGCGTCGTGCCGCGGGCGCGCAAGCTCGACCGCATCGGCAGCGAGGAGATGCTGGAGCTCGCCGCCAACGGCGCGAAGGTGCTCTACATCCGCGCCGTCGAATACGCCCGTCGCCACGGCGTGCTCATCCACGCCCGGTCCACGTTCAGCTCCGGCGAGGGCACGTGGGTCGGCACCGGCACGTCCCTCCACCCCATCCCGCAGGGAGAGCACATGGAAGAGCCGATCGTCGCCGGGGTCGCCACCGACCTCGGCCAGGCCAAGATCACCGTCATTGGCGTCCCGGACGTGCCGGGCAAGGCGGCCGAGATCTTCAAGATCGTCGCCCGCAGCGGCGCGAACGTCGACATGATCGTGCAGAACGTGTCGGCGGCGGCCACCGGCCGCACCGACATCTCGTTCACGCTGCCCAAGACCGACGCGCCGGGCGCGCTGAAGGCGCTCGCCGCCGAGCAGGCGGACGTCGGGTTCGAGAGCCTCGTGCACGACGACCAGATCGGCAAGCTGTCGGTCGTGGGCGCGGGGATGCGGTCGCACTCCGGCGTCTCGGCCACCCTGTTCGAGGCGCTGTCGACGGCGGGCATCAACATCGAGATGATCTCGACCAGCGAGATCCGCATCTCCGTCGTCGTCCGCGCCGACGACATCGCCGAGGCGGCCCGGGTCGTGCACACGGCCTACGGCCTCGACGGCGACACCGAAGCCACCGTGCACGCCGGCACCGGCCGCTGACCCACGCCCCGCCTCCGCGCCCGCACCGACAGGGATGTCCCAGTTCGGCGCGGGTGATGTCCCATTTTGGCGCGGAATAGCACTCTGTGACCACGCCGAACTGGGACATGGTCGGCAGCGCGTGGAGGCGAGCGGGTGTGGCACGGTGCCGCGGTAGGATCGTCCGATACCGCGCCGGTCCGAGAAGCATGCCGCGCGCCCGCAGACTTCCGAGGAACATCCATGACCCGCATCTCAGATTCCGGACTCTCCGTCGCCGTGGTCGGCGCCACCGGCCAGGTCGGCGCGGTCATGCGCGAGATCCTCTCCGAGCGGTCGTTCCCGGTCGGCGAGCTGCGCCTGTTCGCGACGTCGCGATCGGCGGGTGCCACGGTCGAGTACGAAGGCCGGCCGGTCGTCGTCGAGGACGTCGCCACCGCCGACCCGTCCGGCATCGACATCGCGCTGTTCTCCGCCGGCGCCACCGGCAGCCGCGCGCACGCCCCGCGCTTCGCCGAGGCGGGCGCGGTGGTCATCGACAACTCCAGCGCCTGGCGGAACGACCCCGAGGTCCCCCTCGTGGTCAGCGAGGTCAACCCGCACGCGATCGCCGACCGCCCCAAGGGCATCATCGCGAACCCCAACTGCACCACGATGGCGGCGATGCCGGTTCTGAAGGCGCTGGACGCCGCGGCGGGCCTCGAGCGCCTCATCGTCAGCACCTACCAGGCGGTCTCCGGCTCGGGCCTGGCCGGTGCCCGGGAACTGCTCGGCCAGGTCGAGGGCGTGCTGGCCCAGGGCGACACGCTGCGCCTCGTGCACGACGGCTCCGCGGTCGAGTTCCCGCAGCCCGAGAAGTATGTCGCGCCGATCGCGTTCGACGTCATCCCCTTCGCCGGCAACCTCGTCGACGACGGCCTGAACGAGACCGACGAGGAGAAGAAGCTGCGCAACGAGAGCCGCAAGATCCTCGAGCTGCCGGACCTGCGCGTCGCGGGCACATGCGTGCGCGTGCCCGTCTTCACCGGTCATTCCCTGTCGATCAACGCCGAGTTCGCGCGCGAGATCACCCCCGAGCGGGCCCGCGAGGTGCTCCGGGACGCCCCGGGCGTCGCGCTGGAGGAGGTGCCGACGCCCCTCCACGCCGCCGGCAAGGACCCGAGCTACGTCGGTCGCATCCGCCCCGACCAGTCCGCGCCGGAGGGCAAGGGCCTCGTCCTGTTCATCGCGAACGACAACCTCCGCAAGGGCGCCGCGCTCAACGCGGTGCAGATCGCGGAGCTGGTCGCGGCGCGGCTGAGCGTCACCGCCTGAAGCGGCGGGGTTTCTCCTCGGTCAAGAACGGGAGTTGTTCCTTCTCGGCGCCCCCGCCCGCGGTCGGGGGCGCCGTCGCGCGACGCCTAGAATCGTAGGGTGAGCGAAACCTACGATGTCGTCCTGATCGGCGGCGGGGTGATGAGTGCCACTCTGGGCACCTTCCTGCAGCAGTTGCAGCCCGACTGGAAGATCGCGGTCTTCGAACGACTGGGCGAGGTCGCCGCCGAGAGCTCCAACGCGTGGAACAACGCCGGCACGGGCCACTCGGCGCTGTGCGAGCTCAACTACATGCCGAATCCGACCGATCCGTCCAAGGCCGTCGCGATCAACGAGCAGTTCCAGCAGAGCCGGCAGTTCTGGTCGTCGCTGGTGGACCAGGGCATCCTGGACGCCCCGTCGACCTTCATCAACGCGACCCCGCACATGACCTTCGTCCGCGGGAAGAAGGACGTCGCCTACCTCAAGAGGCGTTACCAGACGCTGAAGAAGCAGGCGCTGTTCGACACCATCGAGTTCTCGACCGACTCGCGTGTGATCAACCAGTGGGCGCCGCTGCTCATGGACAAGCGCCGTAAGAGCGATCAGCCCTTCGCCGCGACCCGTGTCACCGGGGGCACGGACGTCGACTTCGGCGCGCTGACCCGCCAGCTCGTCTCGGCGATGACTGAGCGCGGCGCGCACCTGCTGCTGGACACCGAGGTGCGTGATCTCACCAGGCTCAAGGACGGCACCTGGCGCGTCGACTACCGGCGTCGCATCGGCCGCGCCCCGGGCCGTGTCCACGCCCGCTTCGTCTTCGTCGGCGCCGGCGGCTGGGCCATCAAGCTGCTGCAGAGATCCGGCATCCCGGAGATCAAGGGCTTCGGGGTGTTCCCCATCGGCGGGCAGTGGCTGAAGACCAGCGACCCCGCGATCGTCGCCCGGCACAAGGCGAAGGTGTACTCCCAGGCCGCGATCGGCGCCCCGCCGATGTCGGTGCCGCACCTGGACACGCGTGTGGTCGACGGCGAGGCCTCGCTCCTGTTCGGGCCGTTCGCGACCTTCAGCCCGAAGTTCCTCAAGCGGGGCTCGATGTGGGACATCGTCAGCCAGGTGCGCTTCTCGAACCTCGGCAGCATGCTCAAGGTCGCCGTCACCAACCTCGACCTGCTCAAGTACCTCGTCAGCGAGCTGCTGAAGACCCATAAGAAGAAGATCGAGAGCCTGCGCGAGTTCATGCCGACCGCCGAGGGCGGCGACTGGGAGCTGCTGAACGCCGGTCAGCGCGCGCAGGTCATGAAGGGCGGGAAGCTGCAGTTCGGCACCGAGGTCGTCGCCGCCGCCGACGGCTCGATCGCAGGCCTGCTCGGCGCCTCGCCGGGAGCCTCGACCGCGGTGTCGATCATGCTCGGGCTGCTCGAGGACTGCTTCCCCGACCGCATCGCCGGCTGGCGGCCGAAGCTCGCAGAGCTCATCCCGACGTACGGGCGGACGCTGAACAAGGACGCCGCGAAGGCGCACGACGTGCTCGCCCGCACGGCTGCTGAGCTGCATATCGACGCCTGACGCGCGTGGCCAAGCTCTACTTCCGCTACGGGGCGATGAACTCCGGGAAGTCGACCGCGCTGCTGCAGGCGGCGTACAACTACGAGGAGCGCGGTCAGCGGGTGCTGCTGGCCAAGCCCGCGATCGACACGAAGGGCGCGGAGCGCATCACGAGCCGGCTCGGGGTCTCGCGCGCGGCCGATCTGCTGCTGCACGCCGGCGACGATGTGCGCCGGCTCGTCGCGGATGCCGGCTCGTCGCGGATCGCGTGCCTCCTGGTCGACGAGGCGCAGTTCCTGACCGCGGCGCAGGTCGACGACCTGCTGCGGATCGCGGTGCTCGACGGCGTCCCGGTGCTCGCCTACGGCATCCGCGGCGACTTCCGCACGCACGCGTTCGCCGGCTCCGCGCGGCTGCTCGAGCTCGCACACAGCCTGGAGGAGCTCAAGACGATCTGCCGCTGCGGACGCAAGGCGGTCTTCAACGCGCGCACCGTGGGCGGCCGGGTCGTGTTCGGCGGCTCCCAGGTCGCGATCGACGAGCTGGACGCCGAGGCGGTCACCTACGAGTCGATGTGCGCGCAGTGCTATCTGCGCGAGTCGGGCGGCCGGCTCGGCTGACGGCCGCGGTCGTCAGGCCTCGGCCGGGGCGCTGCCGCGTCGCGGCGGCCAGGGCACGAGCATCGAGGTCGTGCGCCGGTATTCGGCGTACGCCGGGTACTTGGCGGCCGAGATCGACTCCGTGAACACGGTCGATCCGATGAACAGCACCGACAGGAGAGCCGCGCCGGCGATCGACCAGTTCAGCACGCCGCCGAGGAACCCGGCTCCGGATGCCGCGACCGCGCCGAGCGCGTACAGCATCCACCACTGCGCCTGCTCGCAGAAGAAGTTGGGGTGACGGCTGAGGCGGAACAGCCCGGTCGTCACGAAGCCCGGCTCGAGCGCGCCGCCCGCGCGCTGCTTGGCCCGCTGGAAGTCCCACTGCTGCTGATCGGCGGCGAGCTCGCCCAGCAGGAACACGAGGAACAGGGCGGCGAACAGCACGTCCCAGCCGCCGAAGGGCGTCGGATGCTGCAGCGCCACGAGCGTCGGCAGGGTGATGAGCACGAGCAGCGCGTTCTGGTACAGCACGATGAAGAACACGTTGAACAGCTGGAACTGCCACGGCCGCATCCGCTGCCGCAGGATCGCCCAGCGGTAGTCCTCCATGCCGGTGTAGCCGCCCTTGCGGGCGAAGTTGAAGGTCAGCCTCGCGCCCCACAGGGTCACCAGCACCGCCATGACGACCGGACGGGCGGCGTCGAGGCCCGCCGCGATGCCGAAGCCCGCGAAGATCCACGTATAGGCGACCGGCACGACGGACCAGACGCGGTCGACCCAGGAGGTGTCCTCCGTCAGCAGCGACAGCACCCAGCAGGTCAGGCAGGTGACGGCGGCGACGGCGAGGACGACGGCGAGCGCGGCGAGGTCCATGCCGCTCAGGCTAGCCCCGGTCGGCGACGGGGGCGGCTCCTCGCACGGCGCGGACGTAGGCTGGGCGCATGGCCGATCGACGCGACCCGGAAGACCCCGTCTCGGCCGAGGTGCTCTCGGAGAGCGTGTACCAGCGGCTGCGCCACGGCATCGTGTCGGGCGGCTACCCTCCGGGCACGGGGCTGACCGAACGCGAGATCGCGGCGGAGTTCGGGGTCTCGCGCGCCCCGATCCGCGCCGCCATCAATCGCCTCGAGGTCACGGGATTCATCCGGCTCGCGCCGCGCCGGACCGCCGTGGTCACCGACGTGACGCGAACGGACGCCGAGGAGCTGTACGACCTGCGCGCCGCGCTCGAGCCGGTCGCGGCGCGCGCGGCGGCGCGGCGGGTC
>JASGDW010000074.1:0-5310 GCA_047606965.1 Microbacterium sp. | reverse complement strand
TGGGCGCTCGACCAGCTGCCGGCGCTGTGCGGCGCGGCGGACGACCTCGGCGGGTTCGACGCCTCGCCGCATCCGCTCGTCGCCGCAGCGCACCGCAGCCACCCGGGGCTGCGCCTGAGCCGCACCGACCTGGTCTTCGACGCCCTCGTCGGCGCCGTGTTCGAGCAGAAGGTCACCGGGCTGCAGGCCTTCGGCGCGTGGCGCCGCATCCTGACCCGGCACGGCGACCGCGCCCCCGGCCCGACGCCGCGGCCCATGTTCGCGCCGCCGAGCGTGGCGGGCTGGCGCCGCATCCCCTCGTGGGAGTGGCATCGCGCCGGCCTCGAGCCGCCGCAGTCCCGCGCCGCCGTGCGGGCCGCGGCGCGCGGCGAGTCCCTCGTGGGCGCGCTCGAGGAGCGTCCCGCCGACCGCGACACCGTGCTGCGGTCGCTGCCGGGCGTAGGGCCGTGGACCTCGGCGGAGACCCGTATCCGCGCCTACGGCGACCCCGACGCCGTCAGCGTCGGCGACTACCACCTCGCCCACCACGTCGGTCACGCCCTCACCGGGCGTCGCACCGACGACGACGGGATGCTGGCGCTGCTGGCGGCGTGGCCGGGCCATCGGCAGCGCGTGATCCGACTCATCGCCGCGAGCGGGATCCGCGAGCCCCGGCACGGCGCCCGGCTGCACCCGGAGGACCATCGCGACCGTTGAGCGCCTACCCTGGAGTCATGTCAGAAACGGGCACCGGCTGGCCACACGGCCGTATCACCTGGATCCTCGGCACGGTGGTGCTCTTCGGCGTCGGCGTCCTCGTCGGCGCGCTCCTGGGCAACATCTGGCTCGGGCTGCTCCTCGCCTTCGTCGTCTCGATCGGCTGGGCCATCGCCTACGAGTCGTGGCGGGGCCGCAACGTCGGCATCTACGATCGCGACGACGACGGCGCACAGCTGTAGCCGACGCGCATGCGGATCGCAGTGGCCGGCGGGCGACGGCCTGTCCTGTTGTCGCCGGGCCGCGCGGACGCCGCCGGGCGGCGCGCCGACCTCAGAGCTCCTCGTGGACCTCGGGGTCGCCGTCCCACAGCCGCCCGCGCTCGAGGCGGGAGATCGCGGCGACCTCCGCGTCCGACAGCCAGAAGCCGAAGACCTCCGCGTTCTCGCGCTGACGCGAGGGGTCGGCGGACTTCGGGATGGGCGTCGAGCCGAGCTGCACGTGCCAGCGCAGCACCGCCTGGGTGGGCGAGACCCCGTGGCGCGCGGCGACGTCGGTGACGGCCTGCTCCGACAGCAGCTCGCTGCGGCGGGCGAGCGGACTCCAGCTCTCGGTGCGGATGTCGTTGCGCTCGTGGAAGGCGCGCAGCGCGGTCTGCGGGAAGTACGGGTGCATCTCGACCTGGTTGACGACGGGGACGACGCCGGTCTCGTCGATGAGACGCGTCAGCATCCCCTCGGTGAAGTTCGAGACGCCGATCGAGGTGACCACGCCCTCCTCCTGCAGCGCGATCATGGCGCGCCAGGTGTCGACGTACCTGTCCACACGGGGGTTGGGCCAGTGGATGAGGTACAGGTCGATGCGGTCCAGGCCGAGCCGGGCGAGCGAGCCCTGCGCACTGCGGATCGTCTCGTCGTAGCCGTGGTCGCGACCGGGCACCTTCGTGGCGACGATGATCTCGTCGCGGTCGACGTCGCTGCGGCGCACGGCGGCGCCCACGGCATCCTCGTTGCCGTAGTTGACCGCCGTGTCCAGCAGCCGGTAGCCGTTCCCGATCGCGGCGAGCACCGCATCCGTGCCTTCGGGGCCGTCGAGCGCGTAGGTGCCGAAGCCGAGCTGGGGGAACGCGGTGCCGTCGCCGAGGGTGACTGTGGGGATCGTGACCATGCCTCCCATCCTGCACCCGCCGCGGTCAGCCCAGCAGCCGCTCGAGCACCCGGACGACCCCGTGCTCCGTGTTCGACGGCGCGCGGTGCCGGGCCCTCGCCGCGACCAGCGGGTGGGCGTTGGCCATCGCGAAGGAGTGCTCGGCGGCATCCATCAGCTCGAGATCGTTCAGGTAGTCGCCGAACACGACGGTCTGCGCCGGCGCGATGCCGAGCATGCGCTGCAGTCGGCGCAGCGCCTCGCCCTTGTTGACGCCGGAGTTCATCACGTCGACCCAGTGCTCCCCGGAGACCACGACCTGGTGGGTGGCGGCGATCCCGGCGAGAGCCGGGGCCGTGTCGCGCTCCGCGCTGCCGAAGTCGAACACGGCCACCTTCAGGATGTCGTCATCGACGAAGTCGAGGTCGGCGACGGGGCGCAGCTGCGCGTAGTACCGGTCGGCCTCGGCACGGAACGCCGTGTCGGTGCGCTCGACGTAGGCCGAGCGCTTGCCGCACAGCACCACGCCGACGTCATGGCGCAGCCCGCGCGCGGTCGCGACGACGTCAGCGACGACGGCCGGGTCGATGACGTCCGAGCTGAGCTCCTCGTCGTGGCGGACGACGAAGGTGCCGTTCTCGGCGATGAAGACCATGTCGTCGCCGTGGTCGCCGAACTCGCGCCGCAGGGTCGCGTACTGGCGCCCGCTGGCGGGGGCGAACAGGATGCCGCGCCGGGCGAACACGGTCAGCAGCGGCCAGAGCCCCTCGGGGACGCGGCCCTCGGCGTCCAGCAGGGTGCCGTCCATGTCGACGGCCACGAGGCGGATGTCGGGACGCGGATCGAGGTCGGGCAGGCTCATGCCCCCATCCTCTCAGCAGCTCTCAGGCGCGCGCGGGCAACGCCTGCGTCCGGGCCTCGGCATGAGGCCGAACGCGAGCCTGTAGGCGAGGTCCCGGACTCGCGCGCCGCCAACCGCATGCGCCCCACAGCAGGTCGACGGCCTGAACGGGCGCCCTGCGCGCCTCGTCATCCGTCTGTGCCGGAGTGCCTGCGTGCCCCCTGCCGGCCGAGCATGTCCCAGTTCGGAAGTGGGACATGCGGGGACGCCGAAGCCCCGGCCGCACAGCGCGGTCGGGGCATCGGGGTATCCGGATCAGTTGTAGGTGCCGGGCGTGAAGTCGTCCGTCGAGAAGCTGTCGAAGTCGACGTAGCTCAGGTCGGCGTCGCTGTACGCACCGTCCGAGGCGAAGATGCGGTTGGGGTACCGCTCGCTCTTGGCCTCCTCGGTGGCCTCCACCGTGACGTTGCGGTACTTCGCAAGGCCGGTGCCGGCGGGGATCAGCTTTCCGATGATCACGTTCTCCTTCAGGCCCACGAGCGGGTCGCGCTTGCCCTCCATCGCGGCCTGCGTCAGCACGCGCGTCGTCTCCTGGAACGACGCCGCCGACAGCCACGACTCGGTCGCGAGCGACGCCTTCGTGATGCCCATCAGCTCCGGGCGACCGGACGCGGGGCGCTTGCCGTCCGCCACGGCGGCACGGTTGATGTCGATGAACCGGCGCGAGTCGACCATCTCACCGGGCAGCAGCTCGGTCTCGCCGTGGTCGACGACGGTGACCTTACGCAGCATCTGGCGCACGATGACCTCGATGTGCTTGTCGTGGATCGGCACGCCCTGCGAGCGGTACACGCCCTGCACGCCGCCCACGAGGTACTTCTGCACCTCGCGCGCACCCTGCACGCGCATGATCTCCTTCGGGTCCAGCGTGCCGACCTGCAGCGGCTGGCCGACCTCGACGTGCTGACCGTCCTCGACGAGGAGGGTCGCGCGCTTGAGCACCGGGTAGACGTGCGGCTCGTCACCGTTGTCGGGCGTGAGGATGACCTTCTTCTGCCTCTCGGTCTCCTCGATCGTGATCCGGCCGGTCGCGTCGGCGATCGGCGAGGAGCCCTTCGGGGTGCGCGCCTCGAACAGCTCCTGCACACGCGGCAGACCCTGCGTGATGTCCTCGGCGGACGCCGAGCCGCCGGTGTGGAAGGTGCGCATCGTCAACTGCGTGCCGGGCTCGCCGATCGACTGGGCCGCGATGATGCCGACGGCCTCGCCGATGTCGACGGTCTTGCCGGTCGCGAGCGACCGCCCGTAGCACTGCGCGCAGACGCCCACGGCCGAGTCGCAGGTGAGCACCGAGCGGACCTTGATGGTCTCGATGCCGCCGGCGACGAGCTTGTTGATGAGCACGTCGCCCACGTCGTCGCCCGCGTCGGCCAGCACCGCACCGGACGCGTCGACCACGTCGGCGGCCAGGGTGCGCGCGAACACCGAGTTCTCGACGTTCGGGTCCTTGACCAGAACGCCCGCGGCGTCCAGCGCCGCGATCGGCAGCTCGAGGCCCTTGCTCGTGCCGCAGTCCGCCTCGCGGATGATGACGTCCTGCGAGACGTCGACCAGGCGTCGGGTCAGGTAACCCGAGTCGGCGGTGCGCAGCGCCGTGTCGGCCAGCCCCTTGCGGGCGCCGTGCGTCGCGATGAAGTACTCCGCCACCGACAGTCCCTCGCGGTACGAGGAGATGATCGGACGGGCGATGATCTCGCCCTTCGGGTTGTTCACCAGGCCTCGCATGCCGGCGATGTTGCGGATCTGCAGCCAGTTGCCGCGGGCGCCCGAGCTCACCATGCGGTTGATGGTGTTGTCCTCCGGGAAGTTGGCGCGCATGGCGGCCTGCACCTCGTCGGTGGCCTCGGTCCAGATCTTGATCAGCTCGGTGCGGCGCTCCGCATCCGTGGTCAGACCCTTCTCGTACTGCGCCTGGACCTTCGCGGCCTGCTTCTCGTAGCCGGCGATGATCTCGGGCTTGCTCGGCGGGGTCAGGATGTCGCTGAGCGCCACCGTGACCCCCGAGCGGGTGGCCCAGTAGAAGCCGGCGTCCTTGATCCGGTCGAGGGAGGCGGCGACCTCCACCTTCGGGTACTCCTCAGCCAGCTTGTTCACGATCTGCGACAGCTTGCCCTTGTCGGCCTGCTCGCGCACGAAGGGGTAGCCCTTGGGCAGCGTGTCGTTGAAGATCGCCTGGCCCAGCGACGCGTCCACGAGGCCGTGACGCTCGTAGCCGGCCGGCGCCTCGCCCTCGAGGAAGGTGAGGCCGGGCACGCGGATGCGGACCTTCGCCTGCAGGTCCAGGGTGCCCTCGTCCTTGGCCAGGATCGCCTCGCCGACCGAGCCGAACACGCGGCCCTCGCCGAGCGCGCCGTCCTTGAGGGTCGTCAGGTGGTGCAGACCGATGATCATGTCCTGCGAGGGCAGGGTCACCGGGCGACCGTCGGACGGCTTGAGGATGTTGTTCGAGGCGAGCATCAGGATGCGGGCCTCGGCCTGCGCCTCGACCGACAGCGGCAGGTGCACGGCCATCTGGTCGCCGTCGAAGTCGGCGTTGAAGGCGGCGCACACCAGCGGGTGGAGCTGGA
>JASGDW010000073.1:0-7658 GCA_047606965.1 Microbacterium sp. | reverse complement strand
GGGGGTCGCCCAGGTGCATCGCCCGCGCATGCACGCCGCGGACGCCGGCGTCGAGCACGTCCCCGGGGTCGGCCGACCCCGCGGACGCCGCCAGCACGCCGAGCAGCACGGCTCCCGCCGACGGCGGCGGCGCGACGGTCCACGTCGCACCGGCGGCCCGCAGACAGAGCGCGGGGACGACCTCGGCGGCGTAGGAGGCGAAGTCCGCCTCGGTGTGCACGCCGCCGCCGGCACGCAGAGCCGCGACCAGCGAGCGGGCCGTACGGCCGCGGTAGAAGTCCTCCGGGTCGCCCGCCAGTCGGTTCAGGGTCGCCGCGAGGGCCGGTTGGCGCACCGTCTCGCCGGCCTCGAGCACCCGGTCGCCGGCCATGAACACCCCGCGGAGTCCGGGGTCGGCGCGCACGGCGTCCTCGCACGACTCGAGCGCGCGGCGCAGACCCGCGCTGACCGGATGGCCCGCGGCCGCGACGGCCGCGGCGTCCGTCAGGGCCGATCCCAGCGGCAGCGCGGCGCCGAGGGATGCGATGGCCTGCCATCCGGCGAGCATCCCCGGCACGGTGACCGCATGGGGGCCGAAGCGCGGGACGGCGTCCCATCCGCCCGCGACGTCGGCGATCGCCGCGGGCGCCGTGCCGGCCGCCACGACGGCGATGGTCCGGCCGTCGGGGGCGCGGACCAGGGCGATCAGGTCGCCCCCCAGCGCGCACTGATGGGGATAGACGACCGCGAGCATGGCCGCGGCGGCCAGCGCGGCGTCCAGGGCGTTCCCCCCGGCCGCCACGGCCCGCTCCCCGGCGGCGACCGCCTCGGGGTGCGGCGCGGCGAGCGCGAGCACGTCAGATCCCCCGCCGGGCGGTGGACACGAAGTCGAGGTCGGGCCGGACGATGCCGTCGGCGAGGTCGGCGAGCGCCTCCCCGATCGCGGCGCCGAACTTGAACCCGTGTCCGGAGCACGCCGAGGCGACGATGACCTCGGGCGTGGCGGCGAGCGGGCCGATCACGAAGCGCCGGTCGGCGGTCATCGTGTACAGGCAGGCGGCCGCCTCGTGCACGGACGTGTCCGCGCCGGGCACGAGATCCGCGATCAGGGCCCGCAGCCGGTCGATCTCGGCCGATGTGGCGGGGGCGACCGGCTCTTCCGCATCCCACACCTCGCCGGCGTCGATGCCGACCTTGAGGCCGTTGCCGGCGGCGTCGGGGATGCCGAAGACGAGCCCGTCGGGACGGTCGATCGAGAACGCCCCCAGCCGGGCGGGATCCGTGGCCGGCTGCCCGCTCGCGATCGTGACGGTGACGATGCGCCAGACCTCCAGCACGGAGGCGAGCTGCGGGAGGAGACCGGCCGCGAACGGGCCGGGCGCGACGATCAGCCGGGAGGCGCGGACGGCGCCCTCCGCGGTGCGCACCTCGACGCCCCCTGCGACGGCGTCCCAGCCGAGGACGGGCGTGTCGAACCGCAGATCCGCCCCCGAGGCGTACGCGCTGCGGCGCAGCTCCTCGATCGCCGCGGCGGCCTCGATCATGCCCGCGGACGGGTCGAAGACCGCCCGGTGGCCCTCCGGCACGCGCAGTCCCGGCATCCGCGCCGCGATCTGCGCCGGATCATCGAGGACGACGCAGCCCGAGCCCTGCAGCTGCGATGCTCCCGCGTGCGCGTACATGCCGCCGGTCGGGACGATGAGCCGCCGCCCGCTCTCGCGCTCCAGCCGTCCCCAGCCGTCATAGGCCCGCGCGACGAGGTCGTTCCAGACCGGGTTCGGGTAGGCGCGGCGGATCATGCGGGTCCGCCCGTGCGAAGAGCCGCGCTCGTGGTGAGGGCCGAACCGCTCGATGCCGACGACGCGGCGCCCACGACGGGCGAGACTGGCCACGGCGGCGCTGCCGTGCACGCCGAGGCCCAGGACGACGACATCGGCCTGCTCGCTCACGCGCTCTCCTTCCCGCTCGCGATGCGGGCGACCGCGGCGACGAGGGCCGCGATGTCATTCTCGTCGTTGTAGACGTGGGGGGAGGCGCGCACGACCGCGCGGATGCCCCGGTCTCCCAGGTCCCACTGGCCGTGCGTGGCGGGAACCGACACGACCCGGACCCCGTCCGCCGCGAGCCGCACGACGACGTCCGCCGCGGCGACGCCGTCGACGACGAAGGTCACGATCGCCGAGGACGCCCCCGCGGGATCGGCGATCGTGACCCCGGGCGTGACGGCGAGACGGGCGCGAAGGTCGGCACCGGCCGCGCACAGCCATGCCGCCGTCTCCTCCATGCCGCGTTCGCGGGCCTCGTCCAGCGCCCGCCCCAGCCCGAGACGGCCCGCCACGGACGACTCCCACGACTCGAACCGCCGCGCCGAGGCCTCGACCTCCCAGTCCAGCGCCGACGTCCAGTGCGTCGCCCGGACATCGGGCGACGTCGGCTCCAGCGCGGCGGTCAGGCGGTCGGCGACGTAGGCGAAGGCCGTGCCGCGCGGGGCGCGCAGGAACTTACGGCCCGTCGTGACCATGACGTCGCAACCGATCGCGGCGACGTCGGTGACCAGCTGCCCCACGGACTGGGTCGCGTCGAGCACGTAGGTGCCGCCGTGCTCGGCGACGATGCGGCCGATGTCGGCGACCGGCTCGACCAGGCCCGACGAGGTCGGCACATGGGCGACCGTGACGATCGCGGGCGGCCCGGTGCGCAGCAGCCGGTCCAGCTCGGCGAGGTCCACTCTGCGCTCCGCGTCGGTGGGCAGGACGACCAGCTCCGCACCGCATTCCCGCGCGAGCGTCATGAGATGGAGCGCATGGCTCACATAGGTGCTGCGGGACGCGATGACGCGGGAGCGGGCGCCGGGACGCAACGCCTCGAGGATGACCCGGAGACCGGTGGAGGCGCTGTCGAACAGCGCGATCTCCCGCTCGGTCGCGCCGATCAGCTCCGCCGCGGAACGGTAGACGGCCTCGATGCGCGGGCGCGCCTCCGCCGCGGCCTCGTACCCGCCGACGAGCTCCTCGAGTCGGAGGTGGTCCACGACCGCGGCCACGACGTCGCCCGTCGGCAGCGCGGACCCGGCGGCGTTGAAGTGCGCAGCCATCCCGGCCCCGGCCGTGCGCGCCCGTTCGAAGGAGACGTCGAGGCACCGTGGGCGGGACGGGGACCTCGGCGGCGCAGTGGCCGATCCGGGGCCGGGAGTCGAGTTCATACACACCCCACATGTCGAAGTAGGATCCAAACATAACATGTGTGGATCCAATTTGAGGTGCGATGTCCCGTATGCTGGCCTGCCTCGCATCGCGCGCGATGCCGCTGCGCGAGGCCCTGTCCGAACACGTCCTCGCGGAGTTCGAGGGCCTGAGCCGGCTGCACGGCGACGGATCCGGCTACGGCGCCGCGGGCGCCGCGCCCCGGCGCACCGTGCGGCTCCCCGGCGAGCCGCACGCGTGGACGGACGATCGGGAGCCCGGGGCGCTTCGGCTGCTCTACCTGAGGTTCGCCAGTCGCGGCGCCGAGGTCTCGGCGGCGAACATCCAGCCGTTCCTCGCCGACGGGATCCTCTTCCAGCACAACGGCGCGCTCTCCCCCCGCGATGCCGCGCTCGGCCGTCTCACCGCCTCCGAACGGGACGGGCTGCAGGGCACGACCGACAGCGAGGTGTACTTCGCGCTGGTGCGTCGCGCCTGGCGGGAACGGTCGGGCGCGACCTCCGCCGCGGCGGCGCACGCGGTCGCCGACGCGGTGCGCGCGGTACGCGGCATGTACCCGGCCGCCTGCCTGAACGCGATGGCGGCCGTCGGCGACACCCTCGTCGTCGTGCAGTCCGCGGGCACGACGACGGCTCCGCTCGCCGCCTTCGCGGCCCGCGGATTCGACCCGGCCGGCCTGCCGGCAGGGCACGACGCGCATTACAACCAGATGTTCACGACGCGCGACGAGCGCTCCGGCGCGCGCCTGATCGCCACGACCGGCATCCGCCTCGCCGGATGGCGTCCGCTGCCCGCCGAGACCGTCACGGCGTACCGCCGCGACCGGACGGCGCGCGTGACGTTGTGAGCGCACCCGCCCGGAGGCGCAGGTGCGGCAGGAGCGCCTACAGGTAGGCGCGCTCGTACTGCGCAGGGACCGGGGCGGCGGCCCCCAGCTCGCGGGCGGCACGGATCGCGAAGTTCGGGTCGCGCAGCATCTGCCGGCCGGCCAGCACCACATCGGCCTGCCCGGCCACGAGCGCCTGCTCGGCCTGGAACGACTGATCGATCAGGCCCACCGCGGCCACCGGCATCCCGGTCACGGCCCGCACGGCCGCCGCGAGCGGCAGTTGGTAGCCCGGCCCGACCGGGATGCGCGCGCCGGCGACCGTTCCCCCGCTGGAGATGTCGAACAGGTCGGCGCCCCGCTCCGCGGCCCACCCGGCGACGGTGGCGACCTCGTCGACCGTCAGACCTCCTTCGGTCCAGTCGGTGGCCGAGAAGCGCACCAGCACCGGCACCTCCTCCCCGATCGCGGCGCGGACGGCGGACACGACCTCGAGGACGAGACGGGCGCGGCCCTCCAGCGACCCGCCGTACTCGTCGGTGCGACGGTTGCTCAGCGGGGAGAGGAACTCGTGCAGCAGATAGCCGTGCGCGGCGTGCAGCTCCACGAGGTCGAAGCCGGCGGACACCGCGCGCAGGGCGGCCGCGGCGAAGGCCTCGACGACCGCGCGGATGCCGACGGCGTCCAGGGCGACCGGCTCGTCGAGGCCGTCGAACGCGATCGCGCTGGGCGCGACCGTCGGCCACCCGCCGTCCTCGAGGGGGACCGAGCCGCTCCCGGCCGCGCCGAAGGGGCGGTATGTCGAGGCTTTACGGCCCGCATGGGCGAGCTGGATGCCGGCGAGCGCCCCCTGCGACCGGATGAAACGGACGATGGGCGCGAACGCGTCGCGCTGCGCGTCGTCCCACAGCCCGAGGTCCTGCGCGCTGATGCGCCCCTCGGGCACCACGGCCGTCGCCTCGGCGATCACGGCGCCCGCCCCGCCGCGCGCGAGCGCGCCCAGGTGCACCAGATGCCAGTCGGTGGGCACACCGTCCTGCGCGAGCGCCGAGTACTGGCACATCGGGGGGACCCACAGCCGGTTCCGCGCCTCGACGCCGCGCAGACGGATGGGGGTGAACAGCAGGGCTTCGCGGGGCATCTGTCCTCCGGGGACGGGGCTCGGGTTTCGGAAGGCCGAACGATATTCGCGGCCGGAATCTGTGAACATACCCGGGTCCCCTTCCATTCCGGAGTCTGCCCGCATGTCCGTGCTCAATCTGCTGCTGATCGCGGTCGGCGTCTCCGCGGACGCGTTCGCGGTGTCGCTGACGCAGGGGGTGCGCGCGCGAGCGCACCTGAGGCGCACCGCGCTGACCGTCGCGGTCGTGTTCGGCGTGTTCCAGGCGCTGATGCCGCTCGCGGGCTGGGCTGTGGGGGCGCAGCTGAGCAGCTTCATCGCGCCGTTCGACCACTGGCTCGCGTTCGGGCTGCTCGCGCTGATCGGGGGCCGGATGCTGTGGGAGGCGGTGCGGCACCGGCACGAGGCCGTCCGGCCCGGTCGGGTGCGCATGCGGGAGCTGCTCGCACTCGGCGTCGCCACCAGCATCGACGCGCTCGCGGTGGGACTCAGCTTCGCGTTCCTCCACGTCGCGATCGCACCGGCGGTGGTGCTGATCGGCGCGGTCACCGCCGCCGTGTCCTACCTCGGCGTTCACCTGGGCCATCGTGCCGGCGATCGTTTCCAGACCCCGGCCGAGATCGTCGGCGGACTCGTCCTCATCGGGATCGGCGTGAAGATCCTGCTCGAGCACCTGCTGGCGTGAAGCGACGCCGCGACGCGCCCGCGATCCCGGACGGCCGGACCGCGCGCGCTCATATGATTGCCGGACGCCGTCCGCCCCCAGACCCGCGAAAGGCAGGACATGCTCCGGACGAAGCTCACGGCGTCCGCGGCCCTCGTCGCCGTGCTGGCGTCGACCGGCTGCTCTGGCAGCGTCGTCGACTCCCTCAGCACCGGCTCCGGGGCCGCGTCCGGCGGTTCGCTGACCGTCCTCCTGCAGGCGTCGCCGACCGAGCTGACACCAGCCTCGCTTCAGAACTCGCTGCAGCAGACCGCCTTCCTCGGCAACGCGCTGTACGGCAACCTCGTGTACGAGGACGCCGGCTCGGGTGAGATCGAGTACTCGATGGCGACCGACTTCTCCTCGACCGACGGCGGCACGACCTTCACCCTCACGTTGCGGGACGACCTCGAATACTCCGACGGCACCGCGCTGACCGCCGGCGACGTCGCGGACAACTGGGACGCGATCACGGCCGACACGACCTCGAGCTCGCAGACGGTCGCCGCCACCGTCGCCTCGACCACGGTCCTCGACGACACGCACCTGCAGGTCGTGCTGACCGCGGCGACCCCCGCCTTCGCCGAGCAGATCGCCGCCTCCGGCCTGAACTGGATCGCGAAGCCCGCCGCCCTGGAGGCCGGCGACGAGGCCTCGGACGCCGCCCCGATCGGGGCTGGTCCGTTCACCCTCGACGACTGGACCGGCGAGGGCACGATCGATCTGGTCCGCAACGACAACTACTGGAACGCGCCGAAGCCGTACCTCGACGAGCTGCACATCGTCGCGGTCACGGATCTCGACGAGCGCGTGGACGCCCTGGCGACCGACAGCGCGCAGCTGTCGATGGAGACCGAATGGGCCGCCGCCGGGCAGGCCGAGGAGGCCGATCTGACGGTGACCCGGCTGCCGACCTCGGGCGGTCGCTTCCTGGCCTTCAACACCCGCTCCTCGCCGTTCGACGACGTCGCCGTCCGCCGGGCGGTCGCTGAGGCGATCGACGTCGAGGCGCTCGACGAGGCGGTCTCCTCCGGCGCCGCCGCCCTGGTCGACACGCTTTTCGCGCCGGAGAGCCCGCTGTACGACGACGTCGCGCTGCAGACCTACGACCCCGACGCCGCGCAGGAGGTCTTCGACCGGCTGGCCGAGGCGGGCGCTGCGCTGTCCTTCTCCTTCACCACGCTGAGCGACGCCGACAGGATCGTCGCCGAGGCCGTGCAGGCACAGCTGGCCGCCTACGACGTGACCGTCACGATCGACGAGAGGACGCCGGCGGACGCGGACGCCGTCTACGCGCAGCAGGACTTCCAGATGATCCTCGGCGTCTCGTCGTTCATCGCGCCGGGCTCGAGCCTATCGCTGGCTTTCGCCAGCAGCTCGTCGGGCAACCTGTCGGGCCTCGACGACGCCGAGCTCGACGAGGCTCTGGCGGCCGCCCAGACGGCGACCACGACCGAGGCGCAGCAGGAGGCCTATACGACGGTCGCCGAACGCCTGGCCGCCCTCACGCCCGTCGCCTGGTTCACGCGGGTGCTCTCCGGCACCGTCTCGACCGCCGAGGTCCAGGGCATCGTGCTCGACGGCGCGACCGGCTCGCCGCTGCCCGAGGATCTGTGGACCACGGCGGAGACGTGACGGCGTCGCCGTCCGATCCGTCCGGTTGCGGCCGTTCGCATCGGCGTGGCTAGGCTGTGCGCATGACGCCGGAGCCGCCCGTTTCCGCCGCCGAGTTGGCTCGGCTGCGTGCCGAGGCCGAGCTCGCCGACGCCCTGCTCGCGGCGGCGAAGGCGAAGGCCGCGCTGGCCGCCGGCGAGGCGGCCGCCGCAG
>JASGDW010000072.1:0-5481 GCA_047606965.1 Microbacterium sp. | reverse complement strand
GCGGAAGACCCGCGCCCGCGGGGCGCGTCGCACCGCGCGGTGGGCCTGCGACCCGGCCGACAGCAGCCCCCGCACCGGCGCGAACGTGTCGTTCGTGACCCGGCCGGCCCACGCCAGCCGCCACAGCGCGTCGAGCACCGTCTGCTCGTTCTCGGCGCCGGTTGCCTCGCGCAGCTGCCCGGCGAAGGACGCGCCGCCGTGCGCGAGCGCGGCGAGCACCTGCGTGTCGAGCGAGCCCGGCGCGACCTCGTCGTCGGGCTCGGCCAGGGTCAGGGATGCGGCATCCGCCGGATGCAGCGCGATCCACCCGTCGCGACCGGGCAGCGGCCCGTGGCCCGACCACAGCACCTCCCCGGCCGCGGTCAGCTCGTCGAGCATCGCGGGCGCATAGTCGCGCACCCGCCCGGGCAGGATCAGCGACTCCCACGCGCTCGCGGGGATCGGCACGCCGGCGAGCTGCTCGATCGCCGCGAGCACGCCGTCGACGCCGTCGAGCGGGCGCGCCAGATGCTGCCAGTCAGGCAGGAACCGCGCGAACGCCTCGGGGGGCACCGGCTCCACGCTTCCGCGGATCGCGGCCAGCGAGCGCATCCGCAGCCGCCGCAGCACTCCGGCGTCGCACCACTCGCCCTCTTCCGGCGTGGCGGTCTCCGGCAGGAAGTAGCCGGCGGCGACGCGGCCGTCGGCCTCGAGCCGCCGCAGGGCGTGACGGGCGACCGCGACGCCGACGCCGAGACGGGCGCCGACGGCATCCGCGGTGAACGGGCCGTGCGTGCGCGCGAACCGGGCGACGAGCTCCGTGAGCGGATCGGCGGCAGGCTCCAGGAACGCCGTCGGCACCCCCACCGGGAGTGCGACGCCCAGCGCGTCGCGCAGGCGCCCGGCGTCCTCGACCGCCGCGATCCGCTCGTCGCCCGCCAGGTGCACGCGGATCGCGCGGCGCGCGGCCACCAGCTCGTCGACGAAGGCGGCGGCACGGGACACGGCGTCGCCGGGATGCAGTCTCGCCGCGATCTCCGTCACGGAAAGCGGCCCGAGCAGCCGCAACAGGTCGGCGACCCCTTCGACGCCGTGCACCCGGCGCGCGGGGTCGAGCCGCTGCGCCTCGCGCTCGAACTGCGCGAGCACCCCGGGGTCGAGCAGCTCGCGCATCTCGACGGTGCCCAGCAGCTCGCCGAGCAGCGCCGGGTCGACCGACAGCGCCGCCGCCCGCCGCTCGGCCAGCGGCGAGTCGCCCTCGTACATGAACGCGCCGACATATCCGAACAGCAGGTCGCGGGCGTACGGCGAGGGCTGCGCGGTCGTGGTCTCGACGAGCCGGATGCGCCGGTCGGCGATGCGCCGGGCGACGTCGGTGAGGGCGGGCAGGTCGTAGACGTCCTGCAGCACCTCGCGCAGCGTCTCGAGGACGATCGGGAACGTCGGATGCCGCCGCGCCACCTCCAGCAGCTGCGCGGACCGCTGCCGCTGCTGCCACAGGGGGCTGCGGCGGGACGGATCGGTGCGCGGCATCAGCAGAGCCCGCGCCGCGCACTCCCGGAACCGCGAGGCGAACAGCGCCGACCCGCCCACCTCGGAGGTCGCGATGCGCTCCAGCTCGTCGGGGTCGAAGACGAACAGCTCGGCGCCGGGCGGCTCCGCCTCGGCGTCCGGGATGCGGGCGATGATGCCGTCGTCGCTCGCGACCGCCGAGCCCTCGACGCCGAGGCGCTCGCGGATGCGGGCGTTCACCGCGAGCGCCCACGGCGCGTGCACCTGCATGCCGTACGGGGAATGCAGGATGACCCGCCAGTCGCCGACCTCGTCGCGGCTTCGCTCGACCGTCAGCGTCCGGTCGGTCGGGATCGACCCGGTCGCCTCGCGCTGCTCGGCGAGATAGGCCAGCAGGTTGTCCTGCGCATGGCGGTCCAGACCCGCCCGGGCCAGCCGGTCGTGCACGGCCTCGGGCGCCGCGGCCTGCACCTCGCGCGCGAACCGGCCCAGCGCCTCGCCCAGCTCGGCGGGCCGGCCGATGCCGTCGCCGTGCCAGAACGGCACCTTGCCGGGCACCCCGAACGCCGGCACGACGTTGACGCGGTCGTGGGTGATCTCCACGATCCGCCAGCTCGTGGTGCCGAGCGTGAACACGTCGTTCACCCTCGACTCGTACACCATCTCCTCGTCGAGCTCGCCGACGCGGGCGTTCTGCGTCTCGCCCGCGACGTACACCGCGAACAGTCCGCGGTCGGGGATCGTGCCGCCGCTGGTCACCGCGATCCGCTGCGCGCCGGGCCGCCCGGTCAGCGTGCCGTGATCGCGGTCCCAGACCAGTCGCGGCCGGAGCTCGGCGAACTCGTCGGAGGGGTAGCGCCCGGCCAGCAGGTCGAGGGTCGCCTCGTACGCCGAGCGCGGCAGGGCGCAGAACGGCGCCGACCGCCGCACCCGCTCGTACCAGTCCTCGACCTCGATCGGCCCCAGCGCGCACGCCGCGACGGTCTGCTGCGCGAGGACGTCGAGGGGGTTGCGGGGGATGCGGATCGCCTCGATCGCCCCGGCCAGCATCCGCTCGGTCACCACCGCCGTGCGCAGCACGTCGCCGCGGTGCTTCGGGAACAGCGCCGCGCGGCTCGCCTCGCCGACCCGGTGCCCCGCTCGGCCGACGCGCTGCAGCCCGGAGGCCGCCGACGGCGGCGCCTCCACCTGGACCACGAGCTCGACCGCCCCCATGTCGATGCCGAGCTCTAGGCTGCTCGTGGCGACGACGCAGCGCAGCAGGCCCGACTTGAGCTCCTCCTCGACCTGCGCGCGCTGCTGCTTCGACACCGAGCCGTGGTGCGCCTTGGCGAGCACGGCGTCGGAGGAGCCCACGCGCTTGCCGTGGATCTCGTTCAACCGCGCCGTCAGGCGCTCGGCGAGCCGGCGCGAGTTGGCGAAGACGATCGTGGAACGGTGGGCGAGGATGCGATCTGCGATCGCCTCCTCGACGTGCGGCCACAGCGACCCGGTGATCTCGGTCGCGTCCTGCCCCGCGCCGGCCTCGAACCCGTCGTCGCCTTCGTCGGCGTCGGTGCGTCCGGGCGCCGGCGGCGGATGCTGCATGTCGTCGACCGGCACGACCACGCTCAGCTCGAACGTCTTCGAGACGCGGGGTGCGACGACCTCGACCGGCGCCGCGCCGCCGAGGAAGCGGGCGACCTCGTCGATCGGGCGCACTGTCGCCGACAGGCCGATGCGCTGCGAGGGCTTCTCGAGCAGGGCGTCGAGCCGTTCCAGGCTCACCGCCAGGTGCGCGCCGCGCTTGGTCGCCGCGACCGCGTGCACCTCGTCGACGATGACGGTGTGCACCTCGCGCAGGGTCTGCGCGGCCTGGCCGGTGAGCATCAGGTACAGCGACTCGGGGGTCGTGATGAGGATGTCAGGCGGGTCGGTCAGCA
Source organism: Microbacterium sp. (assembly GCA_047606965.1). Taxonomy (GTDB): domain Bacteria; phylum Actinomycetota; class Actinomycetes; order Actinomycetales; family Microbacteriaceae; genus Microbacterium. The sequence continues at coordinate 2,068 of JASGDW010000072.1, read as the reverse complement.
GCCTCCGCCGGTCGGCGGCCTGGGTGTCGCCGGAGCGGACGCCCACCGTGACGTCGGGCGCCGGCAGGCCGAGCCGCAGTGCCGACTGGGCGATGCCCACCAGCGGTGAGCGGAGGTTGCGCTCGACGTCGACGCCGAGCGCCTTCAGCGGCGACACGTACAGGATGCGGGTGCGCGCCGGCACCGCCCTTCCCCGTCGCGGCGGGGCGTCCGCCCGGTCGCGGAAGACCCGGTCGATCGCCCACAGGAACGCCGACAGCGTCTTGCCCGAGCCGGTCGGGGCCACCACGAGCGCGTGCCTGCCGCGCGAGATCGCCTCCCACGCCCCGTCCTGCGCCGGCGTGGGGGCGTCGAACGCGCCACGGAACCAGTCCTGCGTCGCAGCGGAGAACCGGTCGAGGGGCACCGGACCATCATCCCCGTTCCCGCCGACACCCGCGCCCCGGCTACACGTACTCCCGGGGGATGAGCGGCGAGACCCGCACCAGGATCTCCTCGCCCACGGTTCCGATGGCCTCGGCCAGTGTCGTCGCGGTCTGCTCGCCGAGCGCGCCGGGGCCGAACACCGCGACCTCGTCCCCGACGGCGGCTCCCGGCCACGCCGCGACCGTCAGCGCGGTGTCGCCCACCTCGCGCAGCGCCCGCGGTCCCGCGGGTGTCCCGACCGACACCCGGCCGCCGAGGGTCGAGGGCAGGCCGTCCAGCGCGCCGAGCCCCACGGTGACCGTGTCCTCGCGCACGGCCGTGACCGGTGCGAGCAGCGTCGCCGCCGCCACGACGCCGGGCAGGTCCTCCCCGTGGGTCGAGCGCACACCGTAGCCGAACGCGCCGAAGCGCACGAGGTCGAAGCGGAACTCGGGTCGCGCGTAGCCGGCGGCGCTCGCCGCGAGGTGCAGCACCTCCGGGGCCAGCCCCGCCGCGCGCGCGGCCGCGACGGCGTCCAAGAACTCGGCCCGCGCCCGGTCGTCGGCCTCGTCGCTCGTCTCGGCGATGTGGCTCCAGAGGCCGGCGACGCGGATGTCGCCGGCGCGCTCCAGCTCGGCGGCGCGGGCGACGAATCCCGCCCACGCCTCGGGACGCACGCCGTTGCGGCGCAGGCCGGTGTCGATCTTCAGGTGCACCGGGACGCCGCGTCCGCCCGAGACGGCCGCCACGCGCTCCAGGTAGTCGGCGTCGCCGACGCCCAGCTCGATGCCGGCCTCGATCGCGCGCGAGATCTCGTCGCGGCCCACCGTGACCCACGAGAACACGCGCGCCTCGGGACCGGCGGCCGCCCGCGTCCGCACCCCGGTGGGCACGTCGAAGGCGCCGAACCACCGCACCCCGTGCGCGTGCGCCGCCGACACGATGCGCTCGACCCCGTGCGCGTACGCGTCGTTCTTGACGACCTGCATGTACTGGGCCGGGGCGATCCGCTCCCGCACCGCGTCGATGTTCGCGAGCACCCGTCCGAGGTCGACCCGCAGCCGTGCTCCGCTCATGCGGCGTCCCCGCGTCCACGACGGCTCATGCGCCCAGCTCCTGCGGCAGGCGCAGGCCCAGCGCGCACACGAGCTCGGTGGCCCGCAGCCCGCTCGCCGCCTCCCACTCCGCGAGCGCGTCGCGGGCGGGTCCGCCGCCCCCGAAGTAGACGACCTCGTCGTCCGCGGCGATCGGGGAGGCGTCCACGTCGACGACGCAGACGTCCATCGCGACCCGGCCGACGATCGGATGCAGCGCGCCTCGGATCTCGACCCGCACCCGGTTGCCGAGCGAGCGGGCGACGCCCTGCCCGAACCCGCCGGAGACCAGCGCGATGCGGGTGTCGCGCGCCGCGACGTGCGTCGCGTTGTACGAGACACCCTCCCCGGCGCGCAGCGCCTTGAGCGAGAGCACCGAGCCCGCCAGGCGCATCACCGGCTCGCCGCCCGACCCGGGCAGCCCGAACAGGTCGCGCGGCGCGGCGCCGGCGGCGTCCGTCGCGGCCAGCCCGGTTCCGGCAAGCGGCGCCGGGTCGTCCACGACGGCGGCCGTGAAACCGGCGGCGGCCAGCACCGGCGCGACCAGCGCGACGGAATGCCCGCACCCG
>JASGDW010000071.1:0-8626 GCA_047606965.1 Microbacterium sp. | reverse complement strand
GAGGCCGCCGGCGAGCTGCTCGTCGACGGCCGGCCGCCGGCCCGGGCCCGCGGCCGGTGCGGGCTCGTGCTGCAGGACCCCGACGCCCAGGTCGTGCTCGCCCGGGTCGGCGACGACATCGCGTTCGGCTGCGAGAACCTCGGGGTCGAGCGCGACGAGATCTGGCGGCGCGTCGACGAGGCGAAGGACGCCGTGGGCCTGCGCGTGCCGCGGGAGCACCCGACCTCGGCGCTCTCGGGCGGGCAGAAGCAGCGCCTGGCCCTGGCCGGCGCGCTCGCCATGCGCCCGGGCCTGCTGCTGCTGGACGAGCCGACCGCGAACCTGGACCCCGCCGGCGCCGTCGAGGTCCGTGACGCCGTGCTCGACACGGTCGTGCGTGCGGGCACGACTCTCGTCGTCGTGGAGCACCGGGTGTCGCTGTGGGCCGATCGTGTCGACCGGGTCGTCGTGCTCGACGCCGAGGGCGGCGTCCTCGCCGACGGCGCGCCGGAGGCGGTTTTCGACGCGCACGGCGCCGCGCTGGCCGCCGCCGGCGTCTGGGCGCCGGGTGCCGGTCACGTCCTCGACGCCCTGCCGCGGACCGGGGGGGGCGAGGTGCTGCTGGCGGGGGCGGCGCTCGCGGTCGGCCGCCGCCCGTTCGGGCAGCGCGACGCGCTCGTCGCCGCCTCCGGGATCGACGTCGCCCTGCGTGCGGGGCGGGCGCTGGCGATCACCGGGGCCAACGGCGCCGGAAAGTCCACCCTCGCCGAGACCCTCGCCGGTCTCCGGCCGCCGCTGGCCGGGGAGCTCACGGTGTCCGACGCCCTGCGCGGCGGCGTACGCACCGCACCGCACCGTTGGCGCTCCCGCGAGCTGCTGACCCGCATCGGGATGGTGTTCCAGGAGCCCGAGCATCAGCTGCTGACCGCGCGCGTGCGCGACGAGCTCGCGGTCGGTCCCCGTGCGCTGGGCCTGGGCGACGCGGAGATCGCCGCCCGGATCGACCCGCTCCTGGAGCGGATGCGGCTGACGCGGCTGGCCGACGCCAACCCGTTCACGCTCTCCGGCGGGGAGAAGCGGCGCCTCACGGTGGCTGCGGCGATGGCGACCGAGCCGGCGGTGCTGCTGCTGGACGAGCCGACGTACGGGCAGGACGCCCGCACCTGGCGTGAGCTGGCCGGTCTGATCGACGCGCTGCGCGCCGGCGGCGCCGCGGTCGGGTTCGTCTCGCACGATCCCGACCTCGTGTCGCTGCTGGCCGACGAGGAACGACGGGTGGGCGCGTGAGCCTGTTCGTGCTGGACGCCGCGCGCAGCCCGCTCGGCCGCGCCAACCCGGTCGCCAAGCTGACGGCGACGCTTGTCGTCTCCGGGACGCTGCTGCTGTCGATCGACCCGGTGTCGGCGGGGGTGACGCTGGCGGCGACCCTCGTGCTGCTGCCGTTCGCGCGGCTGCCCGCCCGGCAGCTGTGGCTGCGACTGTGGCCGATCCTGGCGGCCGCGACGGCCGCGGCTGCGGCGACGGTGCTCTACGGGCGGGCATCCGGCGCGGTGTTCGCGCAGTGGGGGCTCGTGCGGATCAGCGAGGGCTCGCTCGACCTCGCGGCGTCGATCATGCTGCGGGTGCTGGCGATCGCGGTCCCTTCGGTCGTGCTGTTCGCCACGACCGACCCGACCGACCTCGCCGACGGGCTGGCCCAGATCCTCCGGCTGCCCGCCCGGTTCGTGCTCGGTGCGCTCGCGGGGCTCCGCCTGGTGGGCCTGTTCGTCGACGACTGGCGCGAGCTCGGCATGGCGCGGCGCGCGCGCGGCGTCGCCGATCGCGGCCGCATCCGCCGGTTCCTGGGCCAGGCCTTCGCGCTCCTCGTGCTCTCGATCCGTCGCGGCACCAAGCTCGCGACGGCGATGGAGGCCCGCGGCTTCGGTGCCGACGGGCCGCGCACCTGGGCGAGGCCCTCGCGGCTCGGCTGGCGGGACGCGGCGCTGGTGGTGCTCGCCCTCGCGATCGCGGCGGCGTCCGTCTCGGCCGCGATCGCCGCCGGCACCTGGACGCTCGTCTGGGCGCTGTGATCCCGCCGCACGGGTCAGAAGGTGAGCACCCGGGCAGGAGGGTGCGCGGCCGGCAGCCGCGGCGGCGGCGCGTACTCGCCGTGCTTGCTCGTGCCGACGCCCATGCGCGACATCGCCGAGACGAGGCCCACAGCGGCGGCCACCCCGTCGACGACCGGCACGCCGGTGCGCAGCGCCAGCTGCGCGCACAGGTCCGCCATGCCGGCGCAGCCCAGCACGATCGCCTGCGCCCGGTCGTCTCGGACGGCCCGCTCGCACGCCGTCGCGATGGCGGCGACCGACGCGGGGTCGGCGTCCTCCAGCTCCAGCACGGGGATCCCGGTGCCGGTCATCGACACGCACGCGCGGGCCATCCCGTACCTGTCGAGGAGGTCCTGCGCACGGCCGAGTGTGCGCTCGAGGGTCGTGACCACCGCGAAGGTGCGCCCGGTGAGCGAGGCCACGTGCATGGCGGCCTCGGCGATGCCGACCACCGGGACGTCCACCAGCTCACGGGCCGCGTCCAGGCCCGGGTCGCCGAAGCATGCGACGACGTAGCCGTCGCTGCCGCCGGCGGCGAGGTCCCGCTGGATCAGCTCGACCACGGCCGTCGCCGCGTGCACCTCGTCGAGATGAGACTCGATGGCGGCCGGTCCGGCGTCGGGGCAGACGGCCGTGATCTCGACGTCCGGCCCGGCCACCTCCCGGGCGGCGGCCGCGATCTTCGCGGTCATGGCCCGGGAGGTGTTCGGGTTCAGCAGGGTGATCCTCACGGATGCGACTCGGTCGTCACCGGGATCTCGGTCGAGATCGACGGCGGCTCCGATGCCGCGGTGGCGGCCGCCCCGTCGACGGTGCCGTCCGAGATGCCCTCGGTCTCGCCGTCGAAGGCGGGCACCTGCGGGTCGCGCCTCTCGAAGAACACGAACAGCGCGTAGCCCAGCCCGCATCCGATGAACCAGCTGAAGTCGCTGATGTAGGTCACGTCGAACAGGCCCAGGTCGGCGAACAGCTTCGGCAGGATCGCGATGACGATGGTCGGGATGCCGGCGGCGAAGATGGTCTTGACGGCATTGGGGTTGAAGCCGTTCCGGTACCAGTAGGGGCCCTTCTCGTCCATCGTGAACATCGCGTCGGTCTTGATGCGCTGCCTGGCGGCGACGTAGTAGCCCGCGATCAGCAGGCCGAACAGCGGGCCGATGAGGGCGCCGAGCAGGCTCAGCGTGTAGTGGATGGCGTCGTCGTTGCCGTACCAGTTCCACGGCGTCAGGAACACCGAGCCGACCGCGGCGATCATGCCGCCCGCGCGCCACGAGATCTTCCGCGGCGCGACGTTGGAGAAGTCGAACGCGGGGGAGATGAAGTTCGCGACGATGTTGATGCCGACCGTCGCGGTGACGAAGGTCAGCCCGCCCAGCAGGATCGCGAACGGCGCGCCGATCGCCTCGACCGTCTCGATCGGGTCCGTCAGCAGCTCGCCGAACACCGGCACCGTGGCGGAGGCTGTGATGACCGTCAGCAGGGAGAAGAACAGGAAGTTGACCGGCAGACCCCACAGGTTGCCGTTCTTCACCGCCGCGAACGACTTGCCGTAGCGGGCGAAGTCGCCGAAGTTCAGCATCGGGCCGGAGAAGTACGACACCACGAGGGCCACCGCGGTGAAGAACACCGGCACCGACGACCAGAAGTCGAGCTGCTTGGTCGACAGGTTGAAGGAGATGTTCCCCCAGCCCGCCTGCGAGACGAGGTAGATCGCCAGCGCGATCATCACGACGTACACGGCCGGGCCGGCCCAGTCGATGAAGCGGCGGATGACCTCCATCCCGTTCCAGAACAGCAGGAACTGGGCGACCCAGAGGATGCCGTAGGAGATCCAGCCGAGCGCCGACAGCCCCAGGAAGCCGACGTCCAGCAGCGCCGCCGAGTCAGGGATGAACTTCAGGAACACGATGTTCAGCGACTCGGCGGCCAGGAAGGTCTGCACGCCGTACCAGGCGATCGCGATGACGCCGCGGATGATCGCCGGGATGTTGGCGCCCTTGATGCCGAAGATGGCCCGGTTCACGACCGGATACGGCACCCCCGTCTTCTGGCTGGGCTTGGCGACGAGGTTCGCGAAGTACTGGACGATGACGATGCCGACCAGCAGCGCCACGAGAACCTGCCAGCTCTGCAGTCCGAGCGCGAACAGCGACCCGGCGGTGACGTACCCGCCCACCGAGTGCACGTCCGACATCCAGAACGCGAAGATGTTGTAGGACGACCAGGACTGCTTCCTCAGCGGGGCGAGGTCCTCGTTCGCGAGACGGGGGTCGTACCCGGGCTTCATGTTGCCGGCGCCGACCGGCATGCCGGCGGCTTCGACCACGTCGTGGGGTTTGGTCAGGGCGGGTTCGCCCGCGGGGGGACGAGGGGAGGTGGCGTGCATGGTGGGACCTTCCAGACGGGGCGCGGGCGCCCGGGGCACGGATCTGAGGATGACCACGACGTGGAGTCCGCGGCGGAATGGTGCGTGAGTGTGAAGCTATTGCTTCATGGACGGGCGGCGGTTTCGCGAATGTAACGGCCTCGTGACATCTTCAGTGAAGCGAGGACTTCACCTGTGCGGTCTATCCGAGGCGGAGACCGGGCGGGCGGCTAGGATTCCGGCATGCCCGCACCCGAATCGACCGAGACGCCCGGCGCCACGGTGTCCGGCGTCGGGCCGCGGCTGCGGGCCCTGCGCAAGGAGCAGGGCATGTCGGCCCGCGCGCTCGCGGCGACCCTCGGCATCTCCGCCAGCGCGATCTCGCAGATCGAGCGCGGCGTGATGCGGCCGAGCGTCTCACGGCTGATCGCCATAACCGATGCGCTCGCGGTCCCCCTGGCATCCGTCTTCGACGAGCAGGCCGACATCGCGGAGGAGCTGAGCGCGACCGCCGCGGGTTTCGCCCTGCAGCGCGCCGAGCACTCTTCCGTCGTCATGCTCGACAGCGGCGTCACGTTCCGGCGGCTCTCGCCGGGCGCCACCCCAGGAGTGGACTACTTCGAGTCGACCTACCCGCCCGGCTCCACCGCCCACGTCGAGGGGGAGCTGTTCCGGCACGACGGCTACGAGGTCGGCACGGTGATCCGCGGAGAGCTGACCGTCGACTTCGGCTCGGAGCGGGTCGTGCTGCGCCCCGGCGACGCGATCAGCTATCCGTGCTCGCGCCCCCACCGGCTGTTCAACGAGGGTGCGCAGGACGCCGTGGCGCAGTGGCTCATCGTGCACGCCCTGCGCTGACGGCCGATCCTCGGTGTCGCCTATAGTGACACCGGATGCCGCAGTTCGAAGGAGAGCGCATGGACGTCGACGGATCCTCCGCCCTGGTCACCGGCGGCGCGAGCGGCCTCGACCGCGAGACGATCCGCCTGGACGGCGCGATCCGGATGGCGCCGCGATGAGCGACACGATCCTGCTCGAGGTGCGGGACGGCCTGGCCCGCCTGACCCTCAACCGGCCGGGCTCGCTCAACGCCGTGGACGTCGAGATGGGCATCCGCTGGCGTGATCTCGCCCACGAGGTCACGGCCGACCCCGCCGTCGGGGCGGTGATCCTGGACGCGGCCGGCCCCGCGTTCTGCGCGGGCGGCGACGTCATCGCGATGAGCGCCGGCGGTGTCGGGATCACCCGGATAGCGCACGTCATCCACGACGGCATCCGCACCCTCGTCGAGTCGAACATCCCCGTGGTCGCGGCCGTGCAGGGCGCCGTCGCCGGCGGCGGGCTGGGTCTCATGCTCACCGCCGACCACATCGTCGCGGGCGAGCGGGCCACGTTCGTCTCCCGCTACGCGAACGTCGGCCTGACCCCCGACCTCGGGGTCTCGACCCTGCTGCCGGCGGCGATCGGTCAACGCCGGGCGCTGCGGCTGCTGTTGCAGGACGAGACGCTCGACGCGGCGACCGCCCTGGACTGGGGGCTGGTCAGCGAGGTCGTGCCCGATCCGGCCGCCCGCGCGGAGGAGGTCGCCCGGTTCTGGCTGGGGAACGCGACCGCCGCGTTCGGGCAGGCCAAGCGGCTCGTGCGCACCGGCGCCGGACGCTCTTTCGCCGCGAACCTCGACGACGAGGCCGCGACGATCGGGGCCGCCTTCGGCACCCCCGAGGCGCAGGCCCGCATCGCGGCGTTCGCCGCGGCATCCGCTCGCCGTCAGGGTCCGGACTCCCCGTGACCCTCATCGAGCTGACCATGTCCCAGTTCGGCGCGGTTGATGTCCCACTTCGGTGCGGTAAGAGGCCGCCATACCGCGCCGAAGTGGGACATGCTTCCGGGTGAGTCCGGGCGAGTGACGGAACCAGCGCGAGCATCCGAACAGAAAGAGAACCGGTGACCGAGCAGAAGCCCCTCGCGGGCAGGACGATCCTGATGTCGGGCGGCAGCCGCGGCATCGGCCTGGCGATCGCGCTGCGCGCGGCGCGCGACGGCGCGAACGTCGCCCTGATCGCGAAGACCGACACCCCGCATCCCAGGCTCGAGGGCACCGTGCACACCGCGGCGGCGCAGATCGAGGCGGCTGGCGGCCGGGCGCTGCCGATCGTGGGCGACGTGCGCGACGAGGACGCCGTCACCGAGGCGGTGCTGGCCACGGTCGGCGAGTTCGGCGGCATCGACGTCGTCGTCAACAACGCGAGCGTGATCGACCTGTCCGGCACCCTCGACCTGTCGGTGAAGAAGTACGACCTGATGCAGGACGTCAACGTGCGCGGCACGTTCCTGCTCAGCCGGGCGGCGCTGCCGGTGCTGAGGGACGCCGCCAACCCGCACGTCCTGTCGCTGTCCCCGCCGTTGAACCTCTCCTCGCGATGGCTCGGCGCCCACACCGGCTACACGCTCGCGAAGTACGGGATGACGATGGCGACCCTCGGCATCGCGGCCGAGTTCGCGAAGGACGGCGTCGCCGCCAACACGCTGTGGCCGCGCACCACGATCGCGACCGCCGCGGTGCGGTTCGCGCTCGGCGGGGAGCGGATGATGCAGGTCAGCCGGACGCCTGCGATCTACGCCGACGCCGCCTACGAGGTGGTCACCAGGCCGGCGCGCGAGTACACCGGGCAGACGCTCATCGTCGAGGACGTGCTCGCCGAGGCCGGCGTGACCGATCTCTCCGGCTACGCCGCCGTGCCCGGCACCCCCGACGACGCGCTGTTCCCCGACATCTTCCTCGACTGACCCCCGCGACGGGTGCGGGACGCGTCAGGACGCGGGGATGAGCCCGTGGCGCTCGAAGGCGCGCGCCACGCCGTCGGTCGTCACCGAGGTCGTCACCTCGTCGGCGATCGCCTTGAGCGCGGGCTCGGCGTTGCCCATCGCGATGCCGACGCCGCACACCTCGAACATCTCGACGTCGTTCCAGCTGTCGCCGATGCCGATGGCGTCCGCGGCGTCCCGCCCCAGATGCGCCAGCACGGACAGGATCGCGGAGCCCTTCGTGACCCCGCGCAGGCCGACCTCGCCGTTGGAGCCGCCGGGCAGCGGCATGCTGCCGGGCACCACGTGGAACGCGTCGCCGAGGTCGGCCTGCGCGCGGGCGACGGTGCCGACGTCCTCGCTGAGGAACACGGCCTTCGCGACGTCCCCGCGGTCGAGGTCGGCCAGGTCGTGGAAGCGGGGCGCGGCGGCGGGGTCGTCCTCGATGCCCCAACGCCGCCGCATCCGGCCGACGACCCGGTGCGCGTGCTCGCTCGCATACACCCCGTGGTCGGTCTGCAGGAAGTACAGGACGCCGTCCGACTCGAAGTACGCGGTGAGCCGGTCCACCGCATCCACCGGCATGGTGCGGGCGACCACGGTCTCCTCGCCGACCGTCGCGAAGGCGCCCCCGTTGGAGATCACCCCGTCGAAGCCGATCTCGCGCACGGCGGGATGGATGTCGGACGCCGCCCGCCCGGTCGACAGCAGCACCAGGTGGCCGCGCGCGCGAGCGGTGCGGACCGCGTCGATCGTGGACGGCGCGACGCTCTTGCCGTGGTCGAGGATCGTGCCGTCGACGTCGAGGAAGGCGATGCGGGGGGACGATGTCACGGTTCCATGCTCCACCATGGGGGTCGACGTCGCGCGCTCCCGCTGACCGAGGCGGCGGTCACGGCGGGTTCTGGCGCAGCGTCCACCTGGCGCACAGGCACGCCCTCGTAGCCTGGGAGAATGTCTTTTTCCGCCCATCGACCGGGCCGTTTCGGTTCCGACGGCCGCATCGAGTTCACGACGACGGCCGAGACCGAGCCGATGTACCTGAGCGATCTGCGCGCGGCCGAGGGCGGGCAGGCGCAGCCCGAGACGGATGCGGAGGCGCCGACCGTCGTCATCCCCGGCCCGGTCGACGACGCCCCGGCGCCGGTGGCCGCCGAGCCGGCCGCGCCGGAACCGGAGCCCGAGCCGGTCGCGCCGGACCCCGTCGACGTCCGGTCTGAGTCCGCCGCGCCCGACGCGGATCCCGATCCGTTCGCGCCGGACCCCGAGCCGGTCGAGGTCGAGCCGGTCGACCTCGAGCCCGAGCCCGTGGGCCCCGCGCGCGGGCGTCGCCGCGAGGGGCGCCCGCGTCGCCGCGTCCCCATCCTGCGCCGGCTCGCCGTGCTCG
>JASGDW010000070.1:0-2900 GCA_047606965.1 Microbacterium sp. | reverse complement strand
GGTGATGCGCACCGCGGAGTCGGTCGTGTTCACCGACTGGCCGCCCGGGCCGGAGGAGCGGAACACGTCGACGCGGATGTCGCCCTCGGGCACCTCGACCTCCTGCGCCTCCTCCATCACCGGGATGACCTCGACGGCGGCGAAGCTCGTCTGCCGCTTGTCCGCGGAGCCGAAGGGGCTGATGCGCGCCAGGCGGTGGGTGCCGGCCTCCACGGACAGCGTGCCGTAGGCGTAGGGCGCGTCCACCTCGAAGGTCGCCGATTTGATGCCCGCGCCCTCCGCGTAGGAGGTGTCCATGACCTTGACCGTGTACTTGTGCCGTTCGGCCCAACGCAGGTACATGCGCAGGAGCATCTCGGCGAAGTCGGTGGCGTCGTCGCCGCCGGCACCGGAGCGGATCGTGACCACGGCGGCGCGCTCGTCGTACTCGCCGTCCAGCAGCGTCTGCACCTCGAGGTCGCCGACGACCTTCTCCAGGTCGGCGAGCTCGGTGCGCGCCTCGGCGGCGGAGTCCTCGTCGTCGAGCTCGTTCGCGAGCTGCACCAGGACTTCGAGGTCGTCGAGGCGCTGGCCCACGTCGGTGACGCGCTTGAGCGCGGCCTGCCGGTGGCTGAGAGCACTGGTGACCTTCTGCGCCTTCTCGACGTCGTCCCACAGGTCGGGGGCCCCGGCCTCCTCGCTCAGCCGCGCGATCTCGGCGCGCAACGCGTCGACGTCGACGACCGCCTCGATGTCGGAGAACGTGGAGCGCAGGGCCTGGATGTCGGCGGAGAGATCGAGTTCAAGCATGACGGTCCAGACTATCGCGGATGCGAGCGGCGCCGGCCGCGCAGCCCGTATCGCCAGCCGGGCGGCCACGACGCCGCGACCCAGTCGGCCAGCGGGACCGACGTACCCGATCCGGCCGGCCGTGCACCACCACGGAATCCCTTCCGGCGTATCGCCTCGCGCCCTCCGGGTCGGCGGGGATCGGGATAGACGGTCCGGATGAGGCTGCTCAGCGCAGAGCGGTGCGGCTGGTCGCCGTCGCTGTGAGCACGACCGTGTCAGGCGCGAAGGCCGACAGCAGCGGCGGCCCCCAGCGCGCGGAGACCGTGACCCGTGCCGAGACGCCGTCCGGCGTGCCGGCGTCGATCAGCTGCGCGAGACCGGAGTCTGCGACGACCGCGGCCGCCTGGGCGGCGACGCCGACATCGGTCAGCGTCGCCTGTGCCTCCTCCCCGACGAGGACCAAAGCGAACCCGTCGGCGCCGGCGAGGGCCGCCGCATCGGCGACCGCGTCGAGACGCTTCTGCGCGAGGTACAGGCTGGTCGCGCAGGCGCAGACGTAGACCAGCGCGATCGCCAGGACCGCGTAGCCGAGGGTGAGCGGCAGGATGCTGCCGTCATCGTCCGCGCCGCGCCCCGCGCGCCCGCGCGCGGTCACGGCGCGCTCCCCCAGGTGCGGGAGACCTTCTGCAGGCTGGTGGCGTCGACCGGGACCACGATGACATCGTCGAGCCCCAGGACCGGAGGCACCAGCGGCAGCGGGATGCGGGCGCGCACCGTCACGGTGATCGTCGCACCCGCCTCCGGGCATGCGGCGACGGTCTCGCCGCAGGACACGTCGACGCTGAGAGCGGCGGGATCGAGCCCGTACTCGGTGGCGATGTCGGTCAGCGTCCGCTGCGCGCGTCTGTCCGCCTCCGCGGCGTCGGCGGAGAGCGCGATCGCGCGCGCGATCTGCCGGGAGGCGGCGTCCGCCCCCAGGGCGCCCTGCTGGATCAGGCCGAGCGCGACGATCAGGTAGACGATCGGCACGAGCAGCAGCAGGGCGCCGACGACGAACTCGAGCGACGCGGAGCCGGTGTCGCCGCCGGCGTCAGTCGAAGGACTCGGCGGGAGCACTGCCGGTCACCTCCCACGTCCCAGGCAGCCCGATCAACCCGATCAGCGGCAGCGGGGCGCGCACCGTGACCTGCACGAGGGGGTATCCCTCGACCTGGCCCTCGGCGACCGTCACGTCCTGCGCATAGTCGGGGCCGATCGCGCGGGTGATGACCTCACGGGTGCGGTCGGCCCCCTCGGCGTCGGAGGTGTCGGCCAGCGCGGCGCGGTAGGCGCCCTCCACCGCGGCGTCGTGCAGCACGTTGCGCACGTAGACGGCGAGGCCGAACTGCAGCACCGCGAGGGTCAGGGCGGTCAACAGCGTGCCGACGAGCACGAACTCCACCGGAGCCGATCCGCGCTCGTCCGTCCTGAAAGACCACCGCACCCGCATCGCCGTGCCGTTCAGAAGCCGGATACCCGCGCAATGGCCTGTTCGAACAGGCCCGACAGCGCCGGTCCGGCCAGGGCCCAGATCACCACGACCAGGCCCGCGGTCATGAGCGTGATGAGCACCCAGCCCGGCACGTCGCCCCGATCGTCGGCGGCGAACCCGCCCGCGCGGGAGCGCAGCCGTGCGACCCACCCGTGTCGTCCTGTGTCCATGTCCTGCTCCTTCCCTGGCGCGCAGTCCACGCCGATCACACCCCGAGCCGCAGCATCAGCACGCCGGGGAAGATCGCGATGAGCACCGACAGCGGCAGGATGAGGAACACGAGCGGGAACAGCATCGCGATCTCCTTCCGCCCGGCGCGCTCCATGAGCACTCGCTTGGCCTCCTCCTGCGCGTCGCCGGCCTGCGCCTGCAGCACCTGCGCCAGGGGGGCGCCACGCTCGATCGCGGCGACGATCTGATCGATCGCGCGGGCGAGAGCGGGCACGGAGGCGGATGCCGCGACGTTGCGCAGCGCATCCGCGAGCGCGTCCCCGGTGCCCACCTCGACCACCGCCGCGCGCAGCAGCGCGACGAGCTCGCCGTCTCCGACGGCGGCCACCCGGCGCAGGGCGTCGAACGTGCTCTCCCCCGCGGCCAG
>JASGDW010000069.1:0-2522 GCA_047606965.1 Microbacterium sp. | reverse complement strand
GGTCGAGGACGCCGACGAGGCGCGCGACGCCTGGCGCGCGGCCCGGGAGAGGGCCGTGCTCGTGAGGCCGACGCCCTCCGGTCTCGACGCGCTCCTGGCCGAGTCGCCCGGGAGGGCGTCGCCGGAGCGGGGCCGCACGCTGCGGCAGGCTCTGGGTCTGGCCCGTCCCGCCTCGGTGTACGCGTCGGGTGGACGCGCATGAGCAGATATCTGCTGTCGCGGACGCTGCAGGCGGTCTTCGTGCTGCTGGCCGCCTACACCCTCGGGTACCTGATCCTGTACGTGCTGCCCAGCGACCCCGCCGCCATCATGGCGGCGGGCGCGGAAGGGGACAACGTCGACCCGGCCACGCTCGCCCGGTTCCGCGCCGAGATGGGGCTGGACCGGCCCCTGGCCGTCCGCTATGCGGAGGCGCTGTGGGCTGCCGTCCGCGGCGATCTCGGGACGTCCGTGGCGTCGGGCCGTCCGGTGACCGAGGTGCTGGCCGAGGCGCTGCCGCCGACGTTGCTGCTGGCGGGCATCACCCTCGTCGTCAGCGTCGTGGCCGGGATGCTGCTCGCACTTCCCGCGATGAGCACCCGGCATCCGCGGCTGCGCGACGCCCTGCTGTCGCTGCCGAGCCTGGGCCTGTCCATCCCCACCTTCTGCATCGGCCTGGTGCTGCTGCAGGTGTTCTCCTTCCGGCTGGGCTGGGTTCCCGCCTTCGGCGCCGACGGTCCCGTCAGCCTCGTGCTGCCGGTGATCACCCTCGCCGTCCCGGCCTCGGCCCTCATCGCCCAGCTGCTGGCGAAGGGGATCGCGGCCGAGGACGAGAAGGAGTACTCGGCGGTGCTGACCGCCCGCGGTGCGTCGCGCACGCGGGTGTTCTTCGCGCATCTGCTGCGCAACGCGTGCCTGCCGGCCCTCACCGCCGCCGCGCTGCTGGTCGGGGAGCTGCTGGCGGGATCGATCGTCGTGGAGACCGTGTTCTCGCGCGTCGGACTCGGCCGCATCGCGGTGTCCAGCGTCGTCGCCCGCGACCTGCCGGTCGTGCTCGGCATCGTGCTGTGCGGGGCGGTCGCCTTCGTGGTCGTGAACCTTCTCGTCGACCTGCTCTATCCGCTGCTGGACCCCCGGATCGTGAGGCATCGTGACCGTCGTCGTTGAACGATCCTCGCCTCTTCGGCGTGCTCGGCGAGCCGTCCGTTCGGCCCTCGCCCGGCCGGGGCTCCTGCTGTCCGTCCTCGTCGTGCTGGTCCTCGTGGGGTGGGTGATCGCGCCCGACCTGTTCGCACCCGGCGACCCCTTGCGCGCGGTGCCGGAAGACCGGCTGGCTGCGCCCTCGGCGGCGCACCCCTTCGGCACGGACGAGCTCGGCCGCGACCTGTACGTGCGCGTCGTGCACGGCGCCTCCCTGTCGGTGCGCTCGACCCTGCTCGCCGTCCTGATCGGCCTCGGGGCGGGCTCGGCGATCGGGATGATCGCCGGCTATCTCGGCGGGACGGCCGACACCGCGCTGATGCGGGTCGTCGACGTGCTGCTCGCGATCCCGGGGCTGATGCTCTCGCTGGCGGTGATCGCCGCCCTGGGCACCGGGACGCTGCCGATCGCGCTGGCCGTCGGCGTCGGCTCGGTGCCCTCTTTCGCGCGCGTGGTGCGCGCGGAGACCATGCGCGTGCGGGCGAGCGAGTTCGTCGAGGCCGCGCGCGTCGTCGGCGTGCGCGGGCCGCGTATGCTGGTACGGCACATCCTGCCCAACGTCGTCGGTCAGGTGCTCGTGCTGGCCACCGCGACGATCGGCACGGCCGTGCTCGCCGTGTCCGCGCTGAGCTTCCTCGGCTTCGGCGCGGCGCCGCCCGCGCCGGAATGGGGCAACCTCATCTCCGAGGGCCGCGACTTCCTGGGTACCGCGTGGTGGCTCACCGTCCTGCCTGCGGCGGTGGTCGTGGCGACCGTGCTGTCCATCAACCACATCTCCCGCGCGCTCGGGCGCGCACGAGGAGGCCGCCGATGAGCCCTCTGCTGACCGTGGACGGTCTGACGGTGGAGTACGTGCCCGCCGAACCCGTGCTGCGCGAGGTCTCGTTGACCGTCGACGTCGGCGAGATCGTCGCCGTCGTCGGCGAGTCGGGGTCGGGCAAGACCACGCTCGCGCGCACCGTGCTCGGGCTGCTTCCGTCGTCCGCGCGCGTGACCGGCGGCTCGGCGGACCTGGCGGGGACGGTCCTCACCGACGCGGACGCGCGCACCTGGCGCGCGCTGCGGGGAAGACTGCTCGGTTACGTGCCGCAGGACCCGGGGACGTCGTTGAACCCCAGCCGTCGTGTCGGCTCGCAGGTCGTCGAGGCGCTGCGGGCGCACCGGATCGGTCGGGCGCGGGACGAGGAGGCGGTGCGTGCGCTGACGGCCGCCGGTCTGCGCGAGCCGGAACGCGTCGCCCGGGCGTGGCCCCACGAGCTCTCGGGCGGGATGCGGCAGCGTGCCCTCATCGCGGGGGCGTTCGTTGCCGGACCCCGGCTGATCGTGGCCGACGAGCCGACGAG